>JAKURY010000024.1:22974-25519 GCA_022452145.1 Acidimicrobiales bacterium
GCCGACGTGGTATGGCTGCAGGGCGAACGGTTCGGCACGGTGGGGCTACGGGTCGGTGACCACGCCATGGAGATCACGACCCATCGGGCCGAGGCCTACGTGGGCGACTCCCGCAAACCCGTGGTCCGCTTCTCCACCGACCTCCACGAGGACCTGGGCCGTCGGGACTTCACTGTGAACGCCATGGCCGTGGACGTGGCCGACGGGACGCTGCACGACCCGTTCGACGGTAGGGCCGACCTTTCTGCGGGAATCCTCCGGACCCCACTGTCCCCCGGGGAGTCCTTCGGCGATGATCCACTCCGGATGCTGCGGGCCGCCCGGTTCCACGCCAGGTACGGCCTGACCCCGGCCGACGGTCTGGTGGAGGCGGCGCGGTCGCTGGCCGACCGGCTCGGGATCGTGTCCGGGGAGCGAATCCGCGGCGAGTTGTTCCGCCTGCTGGAGGTGGAGGATCCGACAGCGGGGTTCAGCCTCCTGGAGGAGATCGACCTGTTGTGGCGGGTGTTGCCCGAGTTCGCCGGCCTGGAGGAAGACGCCCGGTTGTCGGCTCTGGCCCAGGTCGCCACCGTCGAGGCGGATCCCGTCCTGCGCCTGGCCGTCATCGCCTGGGCGACGGGTGGGTTGGCCGACAGCGCCACCGCCCTGCGGTTGTCGGGATCCGACGCAGGTCTGATCGTCGACCTCCTCGAGGGCGCCGATCGGATACGGGTCGGCGGATCCACCGACGGGACCTGGTCGGACGAGTCGGTGCGGCGCCTCGCTGCGGCGGCTGGGCCGATCCTCGACCGGGTGGTGGGGTTCGCCGGTTCGGTCGGAGTCGCAGTCGGTGATCTCGTATCGGCGCTGGGTCGCCTCCGGTCGGTAGGTGACCTCGACGACCTGAGTCCGGTCCTGGACGGTGGCGAGGTGATGGACCTGCTCGGGCTGGAGCCCGGCCGGGAGGTCGGTGAGGCTATGGCCTGGCTCACCGACCTACGCCTTCGCGAGGGACGGATGCAGCCTGACGAGGCGGGTGGGCGGCTAGCCGCCTGGTGGTCGACCAGGGTTCCCGACTGACAGGCCGACAGAACCGTCATGGCGGTTCCGCCATGTCGCCTATGGTTGCTGCGTGGCGAGTCGGCGAACCGGCGAGGCGAGACAGGCACCCGAGGGCCTGCTGCCTGCCCGCCGTCCGGCCGACGTGGACTACCGGTTGGCCCGTCAGACGATGTTGAACGGGTGGCGGCGGGGCAACGTCGGACGGGAGATCCTCTGCGACGCCCAGCCGATGCTCCGGCGAAATGCCGCGGAGTGCGGGACGCCGACGTCGGAGACGTGCCCGGTGTGCGAGGACAACGAGGTGGCCCACGTGACCTACGTGTTCGGTCCCCGGCTGCCGGCCCATGGTCGCTGCATCTCGACGCCGGGTGAGTTGGCCAGGCTGGATGCCCGCAAGGCCGACATGACCGCCTACGTGGTCGAGGTCTGCGCAGCCTGCGGATGGAACCACCTCGTGCGGATGGCCTCACTGGGATACCGCTGATCCGACATCGCCCGATGGGTGGGTGAAGTGTGTCACTCGACCCTTCACCGCCAGTAGGCCTTCTGTTACCGTTTCGGCGACCGCCGGCAGCCGCAGCGCGCTGGACGGGGAAGGAGGCCAGGAATGGCTCAGAAGTGCACGGTTCCCGCCGTTCGGGACCGGAAGGTGTCCCGTGGGGACGATCCCCTGGTGATGCTCACCGCATACGACGCTCCGGGTGCCCGGATGGTCGACCAGGCCGGCGTCGACATGATCCTCGTTGGCGATTCGGTGGCCATGGTCGTACTCGGCTACGAGGACACCCTGCAGGTGACGGTGGAGGACATCGCCCACCACACCGCGGCCGTGGCCCGTACGCACCCGTCGGCCCTCATAGTCGCCGACATGCCGTGGATGAGCTACCACGTGTCGGTCGCCGACACGGTGCGGAACGCCGCGATGCTGATCCGGGCCGGCGCACAGGCCGTCAAGTTGGAGGGCGGCCGTCGTCGCATTCCGATGATCGAGGCGCTGGTGGCTGCCGAGATCCCGGTGATGGGCCACATAGGCCTGACGCCCCAGTCGATGCACGCCATGGGTGGATACAAGGTGCAGGGCCGCGACACCGCGGCCGCCCTGGACCTGGTTGACGCGGCCAAGGCCCTCACCCACGCCGGCTGCTTCTCGATCGTGCTGGAGGGCGTGCCCGCTCTGGTGGCCGCCATGGTCACCGAGGCCGTGGAGGTCTCGACCATCGGCATCGGGGCCGGTCCGGACTGCGACGGCCAGGTGCTGGTCTTCCACGACGTCCTGGGCCTCGAGCACCGGGTGCTGCCGAAGTTCGTACGGCGGTATGCGGACATGTTCGGCGTGGGTGTCGAGGCACTCGCGGAGTTCGCCTCCGACGTCAGGTCGGGGGAGTTCCCCGACGTGGCCGAGAGCTACCGGCTGGACGACGGGGTAGCCGACGCCCTCAGCCTCTACGGAGACTCCTGAGCCCCTTCCGGGTCCTATACGGGGTGGCTGTCACTCCCAAGAGCC
>JAKURY010000025.1 GCA_022452145.1 Acidimicrobiales bacterium
CGTCGGACTCGTACGCCCAGCCAACCGGCTACGGCAATTCTCGCGCCGCAGCAACGGAATGGCAAGGACGCGCGAGGCCACAGTCATGAAGGGGTGACCGATGACTGCGTTTGCGACCGGCCACCGAGTGACCGCCAACACTAGGTTCCTCCCATGGACAGTCTGACTGGACTCCTGGACACCAACGGCTTTCTTGTCATCGACGGCGCCATGGGCACGGAACTGTTCGCCGCTGGCCTCACCGCCGGCGACCCACCCGAGCTCTGGAACCTGGACCACCCGGACCGGATCCGGGCAATCCACCAGGCCTACGTGGATGCCGGATCCGACATCGTCCTCACCAACTCCTTCGGCGGCAACCGCCACCGCCTGAAGCTCCACTCGCTGGAGGGGCGTGTCCACGAGCTGAACGCCGCCGCGGCCTCCATAGCCAGGGAAGTCGCCGGGGCCGCCGGCCGGCCGGTCCTGGTCGCCGGGTCCATGGGCCCCACAGGTGAGCTCATCGAGCCCCTCGGCGCGCTGACCGCCGCCGAGGCCCATGAGGCGTTCGCTGAGCAGGCGGCCGGCCTGTCCGACGGCGGTGCCGACATCCTCTGGCTCGAGACCATGAGCGCCCTGCCCGAGGTGGAGGCGGGCGTACTGGGTGCCCGCTCCGCCTCAGGCCTCCCGATCGTGGTCACCCTCAGCTTCGACACGGCCGGTCGGACCATGATGGGCATCACCGGGGAGGACGCCGGTGCCCTGCTGGCCAAGCTCGGAGTGGACGGCATCGGAGCCAACTGCGGTGCCAACCTGGCCGACACCGAGGCCGCCGTCGTGGGCATCCGTTCGGCGTGCGGCGACATCCCGGTCGTCTCCAAGGCAAACGCCGGCATACCCGTCTGGAAGGGAGCCGAGCTGGAGTACGACGCCACACCGGAGATCCTCTCGGCTCATGCCCACAGGCTCCGGGAGGCGGGCGTATCCATCATCGGCGCCTGCTGCGGCAGCACGCCCGACCACATCGCCATGATCCGGGCGGTCCTGGACGGTGACCGTCCGGTCCCGGACATCGCTCCCCCGGTTGCAACGGCCACCGTCGGATCAGGTGAACGCACGAATCGGCGAAGGCGCCGACGGCGTTCCTGAGGGTCATCCCGTAGCGGTCGACCGGGCGGCGGCGGCGAGCGCCGCCTCGGCCGCCTCGGCTCCCGCCTCCAGCAGTTCTGGTACCAGCCCGAACTCGAAGTCGGGGGCGTCGTCGACTGTCGGCAACTCCACGTGGAGGACGTCCAGGTCGGTGGGAACGTCCAGCCACTGCTGGCGTATCAACTCGGCGGCGGCGGCCCGAACCCCGACCATCATCAGCGACAGCGCCGTCTGCTTCCCGGCCGGCGCGAACTTGGCCGCCACGTCCAACACGACCAGCCGCGTGGGGGCCAAAGACACCGCCTTTCGGAGCGGGATGTTGGACACCACGCCACCGTCGATGTGCCGGCTGCCGTCCTCCAACTCGACCACCGGCAGGACGCCGGGAACCGCGGTCGATGCACAGAGCAGGTCCACGACTGGACCGCTGGTCCACCAGGTCACCTGTCCGGTGGCGGCATCGGTGGTCCCCACGTGGCAGGGAACGGAGACCTCGGCCAGGTCGTCCATCGGTACGTGTTCCGCGATCAGGGCCCGGAGCCTGTCTCCCGTGTCGAAGCTGGACCGTCCCCGCAGGACGGACGCCACGTTTCGGATCACGCTTCCCCGGATGGGCGCCTTCTCGGCCACGTCCCGCCACAGGTCCTCGAGTCGACCCACCTGCTCGAGCGTGGGGTCGTGCGCAAGGTAGACGCCGTTCAGGGCGCCGGCCGATACGCCCACGATCTCGTCGGGAATGATGTCGTTCTCGAAGAGCACCCGCAGCATCCCGACTTGGGCCGCCCCCCGGACCGAGCCGCCGGAGAACACGAACACCGTGTGGTCCCGCTCGACCGCTGCCGGTCGGCGCAAGCGGTGCAGCCATCGGATGCGAGCCATGGCCAGAAGGTAGCGGGCCGTCGTCGCTCTGTTCCGACCGAGTCGACGCCCGTCGCTAGGGTCGGGAGATGCCACATCCCATGCTGTTCCCCACCATCAGGTGCCGGGATACGAGGGCACTGATCGACTTCCTCGTCACGGCCTTCGGCTTCCGGGAACACTTCTCGGTGCCCGACCGAGACGGCATAGTCCACGCTGAGATCCGCTGGCTGGGAGGCGGCGGGGTGATGCTGGGCGATGTAGCGCTCGGCGACGCCGACCACATGGCTCTCCCCACGGGTCCGATCAGCGTCTTCGCAGTGACCGACGACCCCGACGGCCTCCACGACCGTGCAACCGCAGCCGGTGCCAGCATCGTTCGCGGGCTCCGGGACGAGGACTACGGCGGCCGGGGCTTCACGGCCACCGACCCGGAGGGCAACTTCTGGAGTTTCGCCACCTGGCACGGGGATTGAGCGCCGGCCGGGCAACTGCCCGCGGTGGTGCTGTCGTGGGCGGCGGCTGGCAGAGTCTGGAGGTGGACGACCTCGGACCTGCCGACGACCCGACGAGGCTCCGCGAGGCATGGGAGGCCTTCTGCGACCGCCTCAGGGATGGAGCCGACACCATCCTGGATCCGGTCCAACCCGCCGAGGGCTACGACCTCTCTGAGGGGTTCCGCCACCTGTTGCGACGCCTCCAGAGTGCGATCGGCCCCGGCGTAGAGGGTGGCGACGCCCTGTATCCGGAGTTCGCCTGGGTCCACCCCTCCAAGACCGGCCAGGACAACCCAGACGGGTTGTACCAGTCGGCGTCCGTCGATCTGGCGAACACCTACCGGCTGGCTGGAAACGTCGGGACGGTCTGCTACCTGGGCCTGACCCTGATGACGTTCGACTTCGGTCGGGCGCCGATCGAGCAACTCCTCACCCTCGACGGCGCCGTACTGCCTGTCGACGGGAACGGCGACTTCGAGATCCACTTCGGTGCCGGTCCGGCGCCAGAAGGTGCGGCCGAGGGCACGTGGTTCGAACTCCCCCCGAAGCGCTGCAAGCTGTTGGTCCGACAGTTCTTCAACGACTGGGACGTCGAGGTTCCAGCCGACCTGCGCATCGACTGCGTCGACGCCGGGCCGCCGGACAGCCGGATGGACGCCGATACGGTCATCCACCACCTCGTGACGGTGGCCGACCAGGTGGTCTCCATGACTGCCTTCTGGTCCGGCTTCGGACGTCGCCACCTCGAGCATGGGGAGGTCAACTCGTTCGACCACATTGATCCGGATCGCGGGCCGAACCTGGCGATGGGAGCCAGCCCCCAGCAGGGCTACGGCCAGGCCTGGTGGCGGGTCGCTGGGGACGAAGCCCTGCTCTACGAGGTGGAGGTCCCGAATTGCGTCTACTGGGGGGTCCAGCTCGGCGACGTCTGGTACCAGTCCCTGGACTGGGTGAACCGGCAGTCCAGCTTGAACGGACACCAGGCGTCGATCAGTGACGACGGGGTGTTCCGGGCCGTCATCTCGCAGCGGGACCCGGGAATCGCCAACTGGCTGGACACCTCCGGTGCCACGCAGGGGTGCATCACGTACCGGTGGAACCAGGCCGGATCGTCGCCAGTTCCGACCCTCCGGCTTATCCCGTTCGCGGAACTCGAGGGAAGCCTGGACGACAGGTGGATCCGGATCAGTCCCGGGAAGCGATCCGATGTTCTGCGGATACGACGCCGTGGAGCCCTCAGGAGGTTCCGCCGGTGATCCCGCTCCCCCACCTTTCGATACAGGTCATCAACTTCGCCGCCGAGGGACTCGGCGACTGGCAGACGCTTAGTGACCACGCAGTCGCCGCCGACCGTGCCGGCGTGGACCGGCTGGCCGTTTCCGACCACGTCGCCTTCGGCGACGACCTCTCCGACTACGCCGATCCCTCGAAGGGCGGTACGTCAGGTGGACGTCAGCCCACCGGACCAGACGGCCTCTGGCTGGAGCCGCTGACCACCCTGGCCTGGCTGGCCGGCCGGACCGACCGGATCCGACTCCAGACCGGCATCCTGCTGGCCGCGCTACGACGACCGGTCGTGCTGGCCAAGACTGCGGCCACCCTCGACGTACTGTCCGGAGGTCGCCTGGACCTCGGGGTGGGCGTCGGCTGGCAGGCAGCCGAGTACACGGCGGCGGGCCTCGAGTTCGGCGTGCGCGGACGGCTCCTGGACCAGACCCTGGAGGTCTGCCATGCCCTCTGGACCCAGCCGAAGGCCTCGTACTCCGGAGACGGCCTCTCGTTCGATGGCGTGCACGCCATGCCCAAGCCTGTATCCGGCGACGGCGTGCCGATCTGGGTCAGCGGCACCGTCAACCCGAGGACCGCCCGGCGCCTCGCACGCTTCGGCACCGGCTGGATCCCCTGGGGCGACGACCGGGCCGACGTCACCGGCGGCATCTCCCGCATGCGATCCCTGGTGGACAAGATGGGCCTCTACCACGCTGGGTTCCAGGTGCAGGGATCAGTTCACGTGGCCACCGACGCCGACGGAGCGGTCGACGTCACGTCGACCATGGCGGGCGTACCCGACTTGGTGGCCGCCGGGGTGACCGACTGCCGCCTCCAGCTGCGCCTGCCGTCGGGAACCGAACCGGCCACCGACCTGCTTGGACGCTTGGTGGAGGCATTCCGGACCGTCGTCGGACGGAGCACCTGACGTGAGGTTCGGGTTCTTCGGCGTCAATGCCGGCGTGCTGTCCGAACCGGCCACCATGGTGGCTGCTGCGACCACCGCCGAGGCCGCCGGCTGGGAGTCGATCTGGACCGGCGAGCACCTGGTCGCCGCCAGCCCGCAGCGCCCACCCTCACCGGTCCGACCCGATACCCACTTCGTGGACCAGGTGGCCTCGCTGGCCCACCTGGCGGCGCAGACCACCACGCTGCGTCTGGGGACCGGCATCGTGATCCTTCCACAGCGGAATCCGGTTGTCCTCGCTAAGGAGCTGGCCTCGGTGGACGTCTTGTCCGGCGGCCGCCTCGAGGCCGGGTTCGGCGTCGGCTACGTACCCGACGAGTTCGACGCCATCGGCGTGCCGTTCTCCGAACGCGGCGCCCGGATGGACGACCACATCGACGCACTGCGGGCCATGTGGCGTGGGGACCTCGAGTTCGAGGGACGCTTCACGTCGTGGCACGGCGTGGAGGCCCATCCCCGTCCGGTCGAGCCTCATGGCCCCCCGATCCACGTCGGCGGGGGTTCGGCGGCCACCTTCCGACGTGCCGTCCTACGGGCCGACGGGTGGTACGGCTTCCTCTCGACGCTGGAGTCGACCGGGTCCGCCATGGACGCTCTGGACCGTGGGATGGCGGAACTGGACAGACCGGCACACCTCGGCCGCATCCAGGTCAGCGTGACCCCGTCGGAGCCCGTCGACCGCGACCTGGTCCGCCGCTACGAGGACCTGGGCGTGGATCGCCTCATCCTGGTCCGCGACTTCCGCGACGTCGGGGGCACGCCGAATCCCGAGCGGGCCGATGACGTACTGCGGTTCATCGACGAGGCTCCCGGGAGGCTCGGCTTCGCCTGACCCCGTCCGATGCTGGGCGGGTGTCCACCCCGGCAGCTACCGCGATGCCGCCGATGCCGGCGAACGCCAGCATCAGCATCACCCGACGGGCACCCACCACAGGGTCGTCCGCTCCCAGCAGCAACGCGACGGTCACCGCCACGCTGCAGACGCTGCCGATCTCCGTCATTATCCGGTTCGTGGCACCCGCCTGGCCCAACGACGGCCCTGGAACGTAGCGCATTGCCAGCGACGCGCTGTTGGCGTGCGCCAGTCCAACTCCGAGGGCGTAGAGCGCTATGGCCGGGAACCACAGCCACAGGTCAGGGCCGGGTCCGACGCCCGACCGGAACCAGAGGGCACCGACCACCATGCAGGCCCCGCCCGGCACCAGCAGGCGCCGGTGGCCGTAGCGGTCGGCCAGTCGACCGCTCACGAAGCTCATGGGTCCACCGATCAGCGGCACGAGGGCCAGGGTGGCCCCGGCAGCCGACGGACTCATCGCCCATGCGCCGGTGAGAATGGTGATCAGCGCAAGGTAGGTGCCGGCGAAGTTCCCGGCGATCAGAAACGCCAGCAGGTTGCCCCGCCCGTAGTAGCGGATCCGGTAGAGCGAGAGGTCCAGGATGGCCCGCGGGTGGCGGGCCGATCGGCGCACCACCAGAGCGAGGCTGGTCGGCGCGAGGATCAGGGCAAGGACCGTCCTGCGGTCGGTCCAGCCCCACTCGCCGGCCTGGACGATGCCGGTTGCCAGCATCGCGGTGCCGACCACCAGCAGTAGCGCTCCGCCCAGGTCCGGTCGGCCCGCCCGTACCTCACCCGACGGCTCGTCAGGGGCGAGGAACGCCAGTCCGAGCGCCACCGTCAGCATGGCGATCGGGATGTTGAACGCGAACGTCCACCGCCATCCCAGGGCGTCGATCACCAGCCCGCCGACCACCGGTCCCAGGACCAGCGAGATCCCGCCCAGGCCGCCGTACGCCCCCACGGCGGTGCTCCGCCGCTCGGCCGGGAAGGCGTCCAGCAGGATCGCCAGGGCGGCCGGCCCCTCGAGTGCCAGACCGCCTGCCTGCACCACCCGGGCGGCGATCAGGATCGGCAGGGTCGGGGCGGTCGCCACCAGCAGGGAACCGACGGCCAGGAGGCCCACCCCTGTCAGAAAACTCCGCCGACGTCCGAAGCGGTCCGAGATCCAGCCGCACGGTATGAGCAGGGCTATGAGCGTGATGGCAAAGGCGTTCAGGACCCACGACGTGGCCGCCGGGCCCGAGGCGAAGGTCGCCTGGATCTCACCGAACGACACGAAGGTCACCGAGTAGTTCATCGACGCGGAGACCACCGCACCTGCGACCAGGGCGAACGTGCGCCAGGGGGACCGCCCCTGACCGACCGTCATCGGAGCCGCCGGCTCGGGATCAGTCGGCTTCCAGTCGTCGGGCCTCGTCGCCGATCGTCGTCGAATCGCCGTGACCGGTGTGCACGGCGGTATCCCCATCCAGGACGAACAGGCGGGATCGGATGCTATCGACCAGCATCCCCCTGTCCGAGAAGGAACGGCCTGTGGCACCCGGCCCGCCGTTGAAGAGCGTGTCGCCGCTGAAGACCACCTCGAGGCTCGGTACGTGGATGCAGCAGCCACCCGGCGAGTGGCCCGGGGTGTGCAGGATCGTCAGTTCGTCGCCGGCCACGTCGACGGACAGGCCGTCCCGGAGGGCGTCGTCGATCCTCCGGTCCGGGTGGACGACGTCCCAGAGCATCCCGTCGTCGGGGTGCAGCCAGATCGGGGCGTCCACGGCGTCGGCCAGCTCGACGGCGGCGTTGATGTGGTCGTTGTGGCCGTGGGTGCACAGCACTCCGAGGGTCCGCCGCCCCCCGACCGCCTCGGCGATCGGCCGGTGGTCGTGGGCGGCGTCGACCACAACCACCTCGTGGTCGTCGCCGATCAGCCAGACGTTGTTGTCAACCTCGAAGTCCTCGCCGTCCAGCGAAAAGATCCCGCTGGTGACCACTCGGTCGATCCTCAGGCCCATCCCGACGGACCTACAGGACCACCACGGAGCGCAGCACCTCGCCGCGTTCCATGGCGTGGAAGGCCTCCTCGATGTCGTCCAGGGAGATCGTCTCGGACACGAACCGGTCCAGGTCGAGGCGGCCCTGTAGGTAGAGGTCGATCAGCATCGGGAAGTCCCGGCTGGGCAGGCAGTCGCCGTACCACGACGACTTCAGCGTGCCGCCCCGGCCGAACACCTCGATCATGGGTAGTTCGATCTTCATCTCCGGGTTGGGGACCCCGACCAGGACGACGGTGCCGGCGAGGTCCCGGGAGTAGAACGCCTGCTCGTAGGTCACCGGTAGGCCGACGGCCTCGATTGCCACGTCGACGCCGTTGCCTCCGGTCAGCGACCGTATGGCCTCGACCGGATCCTCGGTCGAGGAGTTGACGGTGTGGGTGGCCCCGAACTCCCGGGCGATGGCCAACTTCCGGTCGTCGAGGTCCACGGCGATGATCGTGTGGGCGCCGGCCAGGCTCGACCCGGCGATCGCCGCATCGCCCACGCCGCCACAGCCGAACACGGCCACGGAATCTCCGCGGCCCACGTTGCCTGTGTTCATGGCGGCCCCCAGGCCGGCCATCACACCGCAGCCGACCAGGCCTGCCACCTCCGGACGGGCCGCCGGGTCCACCTTCGTGGCCTGGCCGGCGTGCACCAGGGTCTTCTCGGCGAAGGCGCCGATGCCCAGCGCCGGCGAGAGCTCGACGCCGTCCAGGGTCATCTTCTGCGTGGCGTTGTGGGTGGCGAAGCAGTACCAGGGGCGACCCCGTCGACACGACCGGCACTGGCCGCAGACCGCCCGCCAGTTCAGGATCACGAAGTCGCCGGGGGCCACGTCGGTGACGCCGTCACCCACCTCTTCCACGATGCCCGAGGCCTCATGGCCGAGCAGGAAGGGGAACTCGTCGTTGATGGCGCCCTCGCGGTAGTGGAGGTCCGTGTGGCAGACCCCGCAGGCCTGCACGGAGACCAGGACCTCGCCCGGGCCCGGATCAGGCACCTCGATGGTCTCTACGGTGACCGGCTCACCCTTGGTTCGGGCCACCACGGCCCGGACGCTGTGCGGCATGACTTCTCCCTGGTGCTGGCCGGACGGTCCGACGCCGGACCGAGAACGGCCGGACGCTAACAGGTGGCCGTTCCACCCTCTCCGAACCGGCGACGGGTGGCCGCCCGGTCGACCTTGCCGCTGGAGTTATTGGAAAGGGCATCGAAGAGCACCCGGTGCGGGTACGCGAACCGGGCCAGGTGCTCCTGGGCCAGGCGCCGGAGGCCCCCGGCCAGCTCCGTGCTTTCCTCCCAGGTCGAGTACAGGTCGCCGACCCCAGCGCTGATCGGCCGGAGGAAGAGGGGCGGTCGACGCACCGCCACATCCTGACAGGGGCGATGCTCCGGACCTATCGTCCCGACACGACGGACCAACCCCGCGGAGGTGGGCATGAAGGTAGCGATCACGGGAGCCTCGGGGTTCCTTGGTTCCCACTGCCTGGCAGTAGCGGTGGCCTCTGGACACGAGGTCAGGGCGGTCGTCCGCAACCCGGCCAAGGTCCGCTCTGCTGCTTCCCTCCACGGCCTGGACCCCGACAGAATCGAGGTCGTCGTCGCCGACCTGGCCGACCACGAGGCGCTGCGGGCGTCGGTGGACGGGGTCGACGCCCTGCTCCACGTCGGCGCCGTGTTCAGCCTGGATCCCCGCCAAGGCCGCCAGATGCGCTCGGTGAACCCGACCTCCACCTCGGTCCTGCTGGAAGCGGCAGCCGATCGGGACCTCCGACGGGTGGTCCACGTCTCGTCCATGGGCGTCTACGGGGCCGGCCGGACCTCGGTGGGTCCCGACACCCCGACCGGCCCGGAGTGCGGGCCGTACACCGGAAGCAAGATCGAGGCGGACGCCCTGGCCGTGTCCCACCAGCGGGCCGGGCGACCCGTGGTGATCGTCTGCCCCGGTGGGATCATCGGCCCACTGGATCCCAGCCCCGAACTGAGCGATTCCATGGCCGCGGCGCTAGTCGGCCTACGCCGCTCCCGGGTTCCGATGCCCGAGGGGGCCTGTTTCGGCATAGTCGACGTGAGGGACGTGGCGGCGGCCTGTGTGGGATCGCTGACCTCCGGTGGGGCACCGGCCCGCCACCTCCTGGCCGGCCACCTGGTCGGACCTGCAGACATGCTCCGGATGGCGTCCGAACTGACCGGCCATCCGGTTCGGATCACCGGCTTCCCGGCACCGCTGCTCAGCCTGACCGGCGTCCTCTGCGACCTGGTGGGACGGGCGACCGCCAACAAGATGCCGCTCAGCCGGGAGGTCGCCCGCATGACCACGGCCAACATGCGGGCCGGTGGCCTCCAGGAGGTCGACCAGCGGAGCGCCCACCAGACCTTCGGGTTCCCGGCGATCCCCCTCGAGACGACCCTGGCGGAGACCATCTCGTGGCTGCACGTTGCAGGGCACCTGACCGACGAGCAGGCCGGTCGGCTGGCCAACTGACCCTGCCCGGTCAGGACCTGTCGTCGGGCGCACCCCGGACCAGCACCACGGCCAGAAACGCCACCACGGCCACCACGGCCATCGAGGCCCCCATGGCCAACGCCTCCGGTGAACCGACGTCAGGGCCCACCCCGGTGTGGGCGTGGTCGACCTCGCCCAGCAGGTGGTGGCTGAGCAGGGCCCCGACCAGGACTGACCCCGAGCCGACGGCCACCGACGTGGCCATGATGGCCGGTACACGGCGGACCAGGAGGGCCGCCGTCGCCGGTGGTGCCACCAGGAAGGCGAACACCAGGAGCCCACCGACCGCCTCGAAGGACGCGGTGACCGACAGGGCGACCAGGACCAGGAAGGCGATCTCGGTGGCCCGGGGTCGCAGGCCCAGGAGTTGGGCCTGGACGTCGTCGAAGGTCAGGGCCAGCAGTGGTCGGTGGAACACCAGGGCCATGGCCGCTACCAGGGCCACGACCACCACCTGTCGGAGCAGGGCGGTTCCCGTGGTGTCGAGCAACGATCCGAAGAGGAACTCCTCGAGCTGGTGTTCGTCGATCCCATCCGAAGCGGCCACCAGCACGACTGTGAGGGCCAGCATCGCCACCAGGAGCAGGCCGATTGCCGACTCGCTGGGCAGCGGCGAGCGACGCTGCACGCCGCGGACGCCCAGGACCATCACGACGGCGGCCACCAGCGCACCCACCATGAGGTCGCCACCCAGCAGGGAGGCAATGGCCACCCCGGGCAGCACGCCGTGGCCGAGTGCCTCGGCCAGGTAGGTGTTGCCGCGCAGGACGACCCACGTTCCGACCACCGAGGTGGCCACCACGGTGAGCAGCGCGGCCAGCACGGCCCGCTGGAAGCCGGGATCGCCGGTGAACGGCTCGATCCACCAGGCGATCGGATCGGTCAGGAACTCCATGCTGGCGGCCACCTCGACCGGGTTCGCCGACCACCTGAGGGCCGGAAGGATTGAGAACGAGTCTCAATCCTAGGGCCTATCTGGACCGGGGCGACGATCAGGCGGGCCAGGCCTCCCGGAGGCGCCGCCACGAATCTCCTAGGGCCTCGGGAAGCACCCGGAGGTCGGCCGTCGTCGTGGTGAAGTTTGTGTCACCGGACCAGCGGGGCACCACGTGCACGTGGAGATGGCCGGGTACCCCGGCACCGGCTGCCGGCCCCAAGTTCAGCCCCACGTTCACGCCACCCGGCGAGAAGGCAGACTCGACGGCGGCCACGGCGTCACGCACCGTCGCCCAGAGTTCCTCGTGTTCGGCGGCGTCGAGGCCGTCCAGGGTGGCCACGGCACGTCGGGGCAGGACCATCATGTGGCCGCTGGTGTACGGGTAGGCGTTCAGCAGGACGAAGCAGGTCTCGCCCCGGTGGACGATAAAGGTCTCGGAATCGTCGAGGCCGCTCTGCTCGATTGCCTCGAAGAGGGTCGAACCGTCCGGCACCCCGCTTTCAACACCATCCAGCGGCGCGTCCCCGCCCAGCGACGCCACGTAGGCATGCCGCCAGCCGGCCCAAAGTTGGTCCAGGCGGCTCAGGACTTCGCCTCCACCGCGGCGGCCAGGCGCTCCACGAACTCGTCGAGGGGCAGGTCCCGCTCTGGAGCATCGGCCCCGCGGGCATTGTCGCCCACCGTGCCATTGACCCTGTCGTCGTCGCCGACCACCAGCACGTGCGGAACCTTGGCCACCTTGCCGGCCCGGACCCGCTTGCCGAGTGGTTCGTCGGCCGCCGCCAGGGTGGCCCGGAACCCCTCATCACCCAGCCGGTCCAGGACCGACTCGGCATAGGCCTGGTGCTCGTCGGCCACCGGCAGGACCCGGACCTGCTCGGGAGCCAACCACCGCGGGAACGCTCCGGCATAGTGCTCCAGCAGCACACCGAAGAAGCGCTCGATGGAGCCCATGAGCGCCCGGTGGATCATCACGGGACGGTGGCGACCACCGTCGGCACCCACGTACTCCAACTCGAACCGCTCCGGGAGGTTGAAGTCCAACTGGATGGTGGAGAGCTGCCAAGGGCGGCCGATGGCGTCGGTGACGTCCACGTCGATCTTCGGCCCGTAGAAGGCGCCGCCTCCCTCGTCCACCACGTAGTCCAGCCCGGCCGACTCCAGCGCCGCCCTGAGGCCGTCGGTGGCCATCTCCCAGAGCTCCTCCTCGCCCACCGCCTTGTCCTCCGGCCGGGTGGAGAGCTTTGCCTGGAAGTCCTCGAACCCGAAGGCCCGCAACACGCTGAGGGTGAAGTCCAGGAGCGAGGCCAACTCGTCCGGGACCTGCTCCCGGGTGCAGAAGATGTGGCTGTCGTCCTGGGTGAAGCCCCGGCTCCGCATCAGGCCGTGGATGACGCCCGAGAGCTCATAGCGGTAGACGGTGCCTAGCTCGAAGAGTCGACTGGGAAGGTCCCTGTAGCTGCGCTGCCCGCTCTGGAAGATCGCCACGTGGAAGGGGCAGTTCATCGGCTTCGGGTAGTACGTGGCCCCGTCCAGCTCCATCGGTGGGTACATGCCGTCGGCGTAGAAGTCGAGGTGCCCGCTGGTCTCCCAGAGCACCGACTTGGCGATGTGCGGGCTGTACACGAAGTCGTAGCCACCGGCCTCATGGCGGGCACGGCTGTAGTCCTCGATCAGCTTGCGGACCAGGGCGCCCTTCGGGTGCCAGACGGCCAGCCCCGGACCGAGGGCCTCTGGCCAGGACAGCAGGTCCATCTCGGCGGCGAGGCGGCGATGGTCCCGCTTCTCGGCCTCGACCAGGCGGTGGAGGTACGCCTTCAGGGTCTTCTTGTCGGCCCACGCGGTGCCGTAGATGCGCTGGAGCATCGGCTGCTTCTCGTCGCCCCGCCAGTAGGCACCGGCGACCTTCTGCAGCGCGAAGTGCCCGAGGCGGCCCGTGGACGGTACGTGCGGTCCGAGGCACAGGTCGATGAACTCGTCGCCGTTGCGGTAGTAGGTGACGGAACCATCGGTGGACGCCTCACCGGTCATCTCGCCTGAGGCGGCACCCGATGTGACCTGCTCGATGATCTCCCGCTTGTAGCGGTGGTCGGCGAACAGGTCCAGAGCCTCACCCGCGTCGGCCTCATGGCGCTCGAAGGCCTGGTCGGCCTCGATCACCTCGCGCATCCTCGCCTCGATGGCCTCCAGGTCGTCATTGCTGAACGTGGCGCCGCCGGGCAGTTCGAAGTCGTAGTAGAAGCCGTGCTCGATGGGTGGGCCGATGGCGTAGGTGGCACCCGGCCAGAGGTCCAGCACGGCCTGGGCAAGCACGTGTGCCGTCGAGTGTCGGATGGTGTGGAGCCCGTCGTCGCTGTCCGCTGTGACTATCGAGACGCTGCACCCGTCGGGCAGCACCCGGTCGAGGTCGCGGCTGTCGCCATCGACGGTGACGATCAGGGCCGCCCTTGCCAGACCCGGGCCGATGTCGGCGGCCAGGTCGGCACCGGTGGCACCCTCGGGCAGGACGCGTGTGGAGCCATCGGGAAGGGTGATCGTGAGTTCCGACATGTCGGGTCAGGCCTCCTCGTGGATCGTCAGCATGCTCATCGCCGGAAAGCGACCAGCCGGCCCGGCCGTGCCGAGACTCCCTGTCTCCATCCTGTGAGGGTATGGGAGTTCCCCGCCCGGGACGCAGACGATACCGACGCTCCCCTCCACGACCGTCCACCCGGCCCGGCCCTAGGATCCGGAATCGACCGACCGGTACATCCGGCCTGAACGAAGGGCGCAGGTACGTGGGGATCCTCGACGGCAAGCGACTGCTCATCACCGGGGTGCTCACCGATGCCTCCATAGCCTTCTCGGTTGCCCGCCTGGCCCAGGAGGAGGGCGCCGAGGTGGTGCTGACGGGGGCCGGTCGGGGCATGCGCCTGACCGAGCGCACCGCCCGCAAGCTCCCGAATCCCGCCGAGGTGCTGGAGTTCGACGTGACCTCCTCGGAGCAGGCTGATGCCCTCCGGCAGCACCTAGCAGCCACCTGGGGGCAGGTGGACGGTGCGCTCCACGCCATCGGATTCGCCCCGGAGGTCTGCCTCGGAGAGGACTTCATGGCGGCCGAATGGTCCGACGTGGCGGTGGCCATGGAGATCTCCGCCTATTCGCTCAAGACCGTGGCCGAGGTGGTGGCGCCGCTCATGGCCAACGGTGGCTCGATCGTCGGGCTCGACTTCGACGCCCGGTTCGCCTGGCCGGCCTACAACTGGATGGGCGTGGCCAAGGCGGCGCTCGAGTCGACCTCGCGCTACCTGGCCCGCTCCATGGGCCCTGACGGCGTCCGGGTCAACCTGGTCGCCGCCGGACCGATCCGCACCATGGCCGCCAAGAGCATCCCCGGCTTCGCCGCGTTCGAGGATGCCTGGGGAACCCGCGCTCCGCTGGGGTGGGACGTCCACGACGCCGAGCCCGTGGCCCGTGCCTGCGTCGCGCTGCTGTCGGACTGGTTCCCGGCCACCACCGCAGAGATGCTCCATGTGGACGGGGGCTACCACGCAATCGGAGCCTGACATGGCGACTTGACGGGCCCCGGTCCGGACCTCAGTCGTAGAGCGAGACGTTCGCGTCCGCCCGGTCGGTGCAGTGGGCGTCGGCCAACGGATAGGGGTTGACGGCGTTCTGGCCGCCGCCCGGGTGGTACTCGAAGTGCAGGTGCACGCCCTGGGCGTTGCCGCTGTCGCCCATGTAGCCGATGACGTCACCCGCCCTCACCGCGCCCTCCCTCCCGTACGCCGACAGGTGTGCCCCGTAGTAGTAGTCGCCGTCGGTGGCCACCAGGTCGAAGGAACGTCCCCCGACGCTGTCCCAGCGGTAGGAGACGACGCCATCCACCGGCGCCACGATCGGATCATGGCGGATGCCGACCAGGTCCACGCCCTCGTGGATCCGACCGCCCGAACGCGGATATCCCCAGGTGTCGCGGAACTTGGTACGGGAGCCAATCGGACAGACCCAGTCCGCCGACGTCACCTGGCGGACCACCGCCGAGCGGTTGCTCCGGGTGCGGGCGTCACGTCGCAGGTGTCGCCTACTACTCGCCGAGAGGCCGCCAAGGACATCGTCGTAGGTGCTCCGCAGTCGGTCGGCGTCCCTCACGATGTCCGCGACCAGCCGGTTCACCTCCAAGAGCGCAGCCGAGGCCGCCCGCTGCCTGCGCCTGGCCTCGGCGAGCAGGCGGGCCATGCCCTGGAAGCGGGCCTCGGCGACGGCCAGGCCTGCGACGGCGAGCGGTAGCACGTCGGATGCTGCCTTGATCAGCGGCTGCAGGCCCGCATCACGATCGATGACGAGGGCCTGCGACGGATCGCTGGTGAAGACCACCGACCGGTCGGCGACCTGGGCCACTGCGGTGGAGGGAAGAGCCAAGAGGAGCGCGACGGATGCGCCGATCAGGCCTGTGGGGCGGAACACCCGGGAATCCTATTCCGTCAGGGCGAATTCACCAGCGTTCCACGGACCACCTGCCGCCCTCTCTCACCGGCCCAGCCCGTCCGACTCGTCGCGGATCTCGCCCACCATCTCCTCCACTACATCATCCATGGACAGGATCCCCACCCACTCCCCAGTTCCATCGACCACGACCGCCATCTGGCTCCGCGAGCGCCGCAACCGGTGCAGGACGTCGTCGAGCAACAGGTCGGAATGCAGTACAGGCAGGCTGCGGATCGACTCCATGGGCACCGGCTCGTCGCGGGCCTCCAGCGGGAGCCGTAGGAGGTCCTTGGCGTGCACCATGCCCACCAGCTCACCGGTGGGCGAACGGAGCATCGGCAGTCGGGTGTGTCCGCTGGACGCCACCACCCCCTCGATCTCGGACAGGGGTTGCCTGCGATCAACCGTCACAACCTCGGACCGCGGCACCATCACCGATGCCGAGGTGTGCCGCCCCAGGTCCAGCACACTGGTCAGGAGCTCGTATTCGAACGGATCGATCAGGCCGTCGTCACGTGAGGCATCCAGTAGGGCGATGAGCTCGGGCACCCCGACGGCACGCTCGATCTCGTCGACCGGCGTGAGGCCGAAGGGCCGCACCGCCCACGTAGCCAGACGGTCCACCACGAGGATGGCCGGGCGGAACAGGGCGACGAACGCACCGTGGATCCGAACGGTCCATCGGAGCGTCCTCTCGGGATCGGCGATGGCGACGTTCTTGGGAACCAGCTCGCCGAACAGCATCTGGAACACGGCGACCAGACCTATGACCAGGATCAGGGCCACAGTCGACGACACTCCGGAGGGAAGCCCGGCTGCATAGGCGATTGACTCCATCCGGCGCCCGATCGTGGGCTCTACCAGGACGCCCAGGGCGATGCTGCTCACGGTGATGCCCAACTGTGCGCCCGACATCTGGACCCTGAGATCCCGCCGGGCCACCAGCGCTCGGGCAGCCGATCCGGAACCGTCGGCCGCAGCCGCCTCCAGGCTGGAAGGTCGGGCCGCGACGAGGGCGAACTCGGTGGCCACGAACAGGGCGTTCACCGCCACAAGGGCGACTATGGCCAGCAGCGAGAGGGCGATCATGCCGATGCCCCGGAGTCGGGCGGAACGACGATACGCAACGTGGCGATCCGACGACCGTCGACCGCCACCACCTCGATCCTCCAACCCTCGTGTTCCACGATCGCCGTAGGTTCCGGCAGCCGCCCGAGGCGCTGGAGCACGAAGCCGGCGAGCGTCTCGTAGGGGCCGGGGGGGACCCGCAGCCCGGTGGCGTCCAGGACCTCGTCCGGGTTCAGACGGCCGGACACCACGATGCTTCCCGACCCATCGGCATGCGTGCGGACCACCTGCCGGTCGTGCTCGTCGTCGATCTCACCGACTATCTCCTCCAGCACGTCCTCCACCGTGACGATCCCGGCCGTTCCTCCGTGCTCGTCGACCACGACGGCCATGTGGCTGCGGTGGTCGCGCAGGTCGTCCAGCAGGCCGTCGAGGGAGCGTGTCTCCGGAACGGCCACCACATCGTGCATTAGCTCGCCCACCGGAATCCCTTCCCGCAAGTTGACCGGCCTGGCCAGGAGGGACTTCACGTGGACCACGCCAACCACGTGGTCCAGGTCGGAGCCGAAGACCGGAAAGCGGGAGTGGCCCGTGGACGCCGACCTGGCCAGGAGCTCCGACCCCGAAGCGTCCAGATGGAGCGCGTCGACGTCGAGGCGGGGCACGAGGATGTCTGCGATGGTCTTGTCACCGAACCTGATGGATCGGGTGAGCAGCTCCACATCCGAGCGGTCCAGCGTCCCGTCGGACGACTCCCTGATGAGGTCGCCCATCTCGTCCAGCGTGCGGGACGCGCCCAGGTCCTCCCGGGGTTCCACGCCGAACCGCCGGAGCACTGCATTGGCCGAGCCGTTGAGGACCAGCACGACCGGTCGGACCACCATTCCGTAGGCCTGCACCAGTGGGGCCAGACGTCGGGACACGCGCTCCGGGGCGGCCAGGGCCAGGTACTTGGGCACCTGTTCGCCCAGCACCAAGTGCAACACCGCAGCTACCGCGATGGCGAGGACTACCGATACCCCGGTGGGCTGCGCCCCGTCGGTCAGGAGCCGAGCCACGGTCGGCTCGGCGACGAAGCCGAGGAGCAGGGCCGACAGGGTGATGCCGAACTGGGCCCCTGAGAGGTGGGTGGTGAGGTGCCTCAACAACGCCCTCACGCGGCGTGCCCCCGGGTCCGCGTCGGCTGCCGCCTCGACACGGACCCTGTCGACGGCCACCAGGCTGAACTCGGCGGCCACAAAGAACGCGTTGACGGCCAGGAGCAGGGTGACCGCCACCAGCCCGACGAGGATGGACATCTGGGGAGCGATCCTAACGACGACCGGCCGTAGCCACGGGACCTCTGAGCGCCCGCCCGATTCGGGGCCGAGGAGGGTAGTTCGATACCTTAACCATCATGTTCGGCGCCCCCATCCAGGACGAGACGCCACCCGCCATCGGGACCGACGAACCCGACGACTCCGACGACAAACTCGTGGCGGCGGCGCGGGCAGCAGCCAAGTTGGCGCGCCAGGTCACCATCCCGCTTGGACAGGTCGGCCTCAGCCTTCCCCAGTACCGGGTCCTGGCCTTCCTCGACGAAGGTGATGCGGCGCCGTCGGACCTGGCCGGGCGCCTCTCGGTGAGCCGTCCCTCGATCACCGCCCTGATGGATGGGCTCGTCACCCGTGGCCTGGTGGAACGCCAACCCGACCCCGACGACGGGCGCCGGGTGAGCCACCACCTCACCGAAGATGGCCGGTCGACGCTGCGTAGCGCCGACCGGGCGGTGGGCGAACGCCTGGTGGCGATAGGAACCCACGTCCACGCGGGCGACTCCACCCGGCTGATCGCCAGCCTGGCCCGCTTCGGAGAAGCCATCCGGGCCGCCCGGGCCGCCGGCACAACGTGACCACGGCGGCACCGGACACGCCACCAGCAGCCCGCGTCGACCCCGATTCCTCCAGGGGCTGGTTCCGGCGTCTCCTTCCCGTCATCAGGGCCCGACGTGGCACCTTCGCCGTCGTGCTGCTCACCGGACTGTCCGGCCTGGCACTCCAGGTCTCGGTTCCGATGGTCCTACGTCAGGCGGTCGACGTGGCGGTGGACCAGCGGGCCGGAGGGCTGGAGGGCCACGTGATCCTCCTCGTCTCCATGGCCGCCGCCTCGTTCGGGCTGCGCTTCACCTACCGCTACCTGCTGTTCGGGACGGCCTGCCGCATAGAGACGGACCTCCGGTCACAGATATACGACCACCTGACCCGACTCTCCTTCTCCTTCTACGACCGGGTGGCGGCCGGCGAGGTCATCTCCCGGGCCAACTCCGACATCCGCTCCATCCAGCTCCTCCTGGCCTTCGGGCCGCTGGCGGGCCTCTCCGCCGTCAGCTTCCTGATGGCATTCGGCTTCATGCTCGGCATCCACGTTCCTCTGGCCCTGCTCACCGTGTCGACCATGCCGTTCGTGTACGTCCTCGGGCAGAAGCTCAGGGACCAGGCCTTCCCCCTCTCGTGGGTCACACAGGGGCGGATGGCCGAAGTGGCCATGGTGGTCGACGAGAACATAAACGGCACCCGGGTGGTGAAGTCGTTCGCCGCCGAGTCTGACCAGATCGCCCTCCTGGCAAGGGTGGCCGACAGGCTCCGCTGGTCGGCCACCGCCCTCATCGAGGCCAGGGCGCGGTTCAACCCGCTGATCGAGGCGCTTCCCAGGCTGGGCATGGCGCTCGTGCTCCTCTACGGCGGCCACCTCGTCATCGACGGGCAGATCGGCGTCGGCTCGCTGCTGGCCTTCAGCGCCTACGTGACGATGATCTCAGTCCCGTTCAGGATGTTCGGCTTCGTGCTCCTCCAGGCCCAACGGGCGGCGGCCTCGGCGCTGCGAATCTACGAAATCCTGGACGAACAGCCGGCGATCGTCGACAAGCCCGGTGCCCGACCCCTGGTCGACCCCCGGGGACGGATCGAGTTCCGGAACGTCACCTTCCGGTATCCCGGGGCCGACGGAAACGAGTCGCCGGCCGTCCTTGAGGGCTTCGACCTCGTGGTCGAACCCGGTGAGACGGTGGCCATCGTAGGTCGGACCGGATGCGGGAAATCCACCGTGGCCCGACTGCTCCCGCGCTTCTACGACGTGGACGGCGGCGCTGTGCTCCTCGACGGTATCGACGTCCGCGACCTGACGCTGTCCAGCCTCCGGGCCCACGTCAACCAGGTGCCCGACGAGGCATTCCTGTTCTCCGACTCGCTACACGACAACATCGCCTTCGGGAAGCCCGATGCCTCCCGTCACGAGGTGGTGGCCGCCGCCAGGGTCGCCCGGGCCGATGCATTCATCGGGGACCTCGACGGTGGCTACGGAGAGGTGGTCGGCGAGCGCGGCTACACCCTGTCGGGCGGACAGCGGCAGCGGATCTCCATCGCCCGGACGGTCCTGGCCAACCCGACGGTCCTGATCCTGGACGATGCCACCAGCGCCGTGGACGTCCGTACGGAGGAAGGCATACACCAGGGCCTGTCCGACCTCCTCGCCCGACGCACGACCATCGTAATCGCCCATCGCCTCTCCACGATCAGCCTGGCCGACCGGGTCGTCCTGATTGAGGGCGGGCGGATCGTCGCCGAGGGGACCCACGTCCACCTGCTGGCCACCGAGCCCCGCTACAAGGCGATCGTCGCCCAGGCCGACTACCAGGATGCGGAGGCCTGATGGGCGGCGGGCACGGCCACGGCTTCTTCACCGGCCCCTCCTCGGTCCAGGCAAACGCACAGGCAGGCCTGCCCTTCGCCGAGGTCCCCGAGGAACTCCGGAGTCGCATCGCGGATGTCCTGAGTCACGAGCCCGAACACCCGGAACCGGCGGTCCGGTTCTCACACCGCGACTGGGACCGGCGGCCGTTCGGACTCAGGACCTTCCTGGCACCCCACGCCGGCGGACTCCTCGTCGCCCTGCTACTCGTGCTGGCCGAGGTCGGCCTGCTCCACATCGGGCCACTCCTCACCCAGATCGGCATCGACCACGGTGTAGTGCCCGGCGACCGGGGCGTACTGGTCGCCGTGGCCCTGGCATACATAGGAGCCGTTGGCCTCTCGACGGTCGCCTCCTGGTTCCGGACCCGCTTCACCGGTCGCCTGGGCGAGCGGCTCGTCTACCAGCTCCGGGTCAGGGTCTTCAGCCACTTCCAACGCCAGTCCCTGGACTTCTTCACCGGGGAGAAGTCCGGCGTCTTGATGACGCGCATGACCAGCGACATCGAGGCGCTCACGGTGCTCATGCAGGAAGGCCTTGTCAACTTCGTGGTGCAGGGCATGACCCTGGTGGTGATCACCGCCTACCTGGTGGTGCTGGACCCGACGCTGGCCATCGTCTGCCTCCTGGCCGTGATCCCGGTCAACGTCGTCCTGACCATGTGGTTCCGACGGGTCTCGCTCATCGGCTACCTGCGGGTCCGGGACCGGATCGCCGATGTGCTGGCGAACCTCTCCGAGAGCCTGGCCGGCATCCGGCAGATCACCGCCTTCAACCGCCGTGACCACGAGATGGCCCGACACCAACAGGTCATCGATGCCCACCTGGATGCCAACCTCTACACCGGCCGGGCACAGGCGCTGTTCGGGCCCGGCACGGAGTCCATCGGCATCGTGACGCAGGCCATCGTCCTGCTGGTCGGAGGCCGCATGGCGCTGCGCGGCGAGCTGTCACTGGGCGAGCTGACGGCCTTCCTGCTCTTCCTCACCTCGTTCTTCGCTCCGGTCCAGACGCTGGTCCAGCTGTACAACCAGTACCAGCAGGGCAGCGCAGCGGTGGTGAAGCTGCGCGAGCTTCTGGCCAGGGAACCCACGGTGCCCGAACGGCCGGACGCGATCGACCTGCCGCCGATCAGGGGATCGATCCGACTGGAGGCGGTGACGTTCGGCTACGACCCGGACCACCTGGTGCTACGCGACGTGGACCTCGAGCTGGCTCCCGGCGAGGTGCTGGCCGTGGTGGGTCCGACCGGCGCCGGCAAGTCGACCATCGCCAAGCTGATAACCCGCTTCTACGACCCGACGTTCGGACACGTGACCATCGACGGCCACGACCTCCGCGACGTCTCCATCGACTCGCTACGGAGCCAACTCGGCGTGGTCCCCCAGGAACCGTTCCTGTTCAACGGGACGATCCGGGACAACGTCGCCTTCGCCCGTCGGGGTGCCACCGACGACGAGGTCGTGGAGGCCTGCAGGGCGGTCGGCCTGCAGAGCCTGGTGGACCGGATGCCCCATGGCGTGGACACGCCCATCCACGAACGTGGTGCCTCGCTTTCGGCAGGCGAACGCCAGCTGGTGGCCCTGGCCCGGGCGTTCCTGGCACGCCCACGTGTGCTCGTGCTGGACGAGGCAACCTCGAATCTGGACCTGCTGTCCGAATCGGTGATCGAACGGGCCCTGGACTCCCTCCTGGAGGGTCGGACAGCCATCCTCATCGCCCACCGCCTGGCCACAGCCATGCGGGCCGACCGCATAGCCGTGGTGGACGAGGGCCGGATCGTGGAACACGGAACCCATGATGAGCTGGTGTCGTTGGGTGGGCAGTACGCCGAGATGGTCGACACCTGGATGAGGCACGCGAACCACCTCCCGACCACCCGGTGAGCGGCCTCCAACTGACTGCCGGCCTCGTCGTATACGCCATCGGCTGCACCCTGCAGGGCGTCCTGGGATTCGGTGGCGGCCTGTTCGCCGTCCCGATCCTCGCCCTCATCCACCCGGACTTCGTTCCGGGACCCGTCCTGATGGTGAACCCGCTGCTCAGCGGGTTGCTCTCCATGCGTGAACGCGGTTCGGTGGACCGCCACGGCCTCCGATGGGCGCTGACCGGTCGGATTCCCGGGGTGCTGTTGGGGGCGGTCGCCCTGACCGTGGTCGCCGAGGAGCGCCTGGGCATTCTGTTCGGCGTGCTGCTGCTGGCCTCGGTGGCCCTCAAGGCCAGCGGGGTGCACGCCGAGCGCACCCCCCGGACCCTCATGGCGGCCGGCGGGCTGAGTGGGTTCATGGCCACCACGGTGGCCGTCGGCGGGCCTCCCATCGCCCTCGCCTTCCACGACCTCCCGGGACCCGTCCTCCGGGCCACCCTGTCGGTCTACTTCCTCGCCGGGACGACGATCTCCCTGATCGTGCTGGCACTGGCCGGACAGTTCGGGACATCCGACCTTGTGGTCGCCGCCTGGCTGGTGCTGCCCGTGATGGTCGGGGTGGCGCTCTCCGGACCACTCAGGGGACCGCTGGACCGCGGCTGGCTGGCGCCCGCCGTGTACGTCCTGTCGTCGGCCGCCGCGGTGGTCCTCCTCATCCGGTCCCTGGCCTGACGGGCGGTCGGCCCGTCGGATGCCGGCGTCTGGCCGTAGGGTCGGCGACGTGCACGAGCCCGTCCTCCAACTCACCGGCGTCGGCCGACGTGCCGAATGCACCACCATGCTGGATGGCGTGGACTGGCAGGTCGACCCGGGTCAGCACTGGGTGGTGCTGGGGCCCAACGGCTCGGGGAAGAGCACCCTGCTCAGGATCGCCGGTCTCCACCTGCACCCGACCGTGGGAACGGTACGGGTACTAGGAGAGACCCTCGGCCGGACCGACGTCCGCAGGCTGAGGAGACGGATCGGGTACGCATCGGCATCCCTCGCCGATGCCTTCCGTCCAGGCATCACTTCCGGAGAAGTGGTAATGACGGCGCTCCACGGGGCCCTGGAACCGTGGTGGCACGACTACTCGGACGACGACCGTGAGCGGGCCCGCTCCCTCCTGGGCAGGATCGGATGCGGGGACCGCGCAGGGCATGCCTTCGGGACGCTGTCCTCGGGCGAACGGCAACGGGTACTCCTGGCCCGGACCCTGATGGTCGATCCCGACCTACTGCTCCTGGACGAACCGACCGCCGCCCTGGACCTCGGCGGCCGCGAGGCCCTCGTGACCACGCTGGCAGGCCTGGCAGACGACCCGGCCACGCCCCCGATGGTGCAGGTGACCCACCACGTGGAGGAGATCCCGCCCGGCTTCACCCACGCCCTCCTCCTGGAGGCCGGCCGTGTGGTGGATGCCGGGCCACTTGCCGACGTCGTCACGGAGCGGGCCCTCTCGGACTGCTACGGCCTCGACCTCCGCCTCTCCCACGTCGCCGGCCGGTGGTCGGTCCGGGTGAACGGTTCCGATCGTTGAGACCTCCCCACGCCCTAGTTATTACCGGTGGGCCGGTCCCTCGGAACCTCGGGACCCTGCCAGCAGCCGACCTGGTGATTGCCGCCGACGAGGGGATCGACAACGCCAGGTCGCTCGGCATCCAGGTGGACCTGCTGGTCGGTGACCTGGACTCGGCCTCGCCCGCGGCCCGGTCGACGGCCCGGGCCGTGGAACGGCACCCGATCGACAAGGACGAGACCGACCTGGAACTGGCCCTGTCCGCGGCGCTGGCCGCCGGCATGGGGTCGGTGACCGTGGTCGGCACGATCGGGGGCCGGGTGGACCACGCCATTGGCAACATGCTGGTCGTGGCCGCCGACCGCTGGGCCGACCTGAGGATCGACCTGAGGATCGACGGCGCCCGGGCCTGGGTGGTCCGCGACCGGGTGGAGGTCCGCGGAACGGTAGAAAACCTCGTCAGCCTGCTGGCCGTGGGCGGTCAGGCGACCGGTGTCACCACCACCGGATTGGCCTGGGCCCTGACCGACGGTGTGCTGGAGCCGGGGGTGGGCCTGGGCCTGTCCAACCGGATGGCCGCCTCGACGGCCACGGTCGCTGTCGGTAGTGGCGTGGTCATCGCCCTGATGCCGGACGCCACGGGCCGGTAGCCGTCCGGCTCCGCGCAGATCTCAGGCCAACGAACATCCACCTATTGGCGTATGGTCGGTTTCGTCACGGAACCGACGTAAAGGGCAAACCAACGGCCAATTGGCGAGCAGGACACCACCCAAAACACACAGATGACCAGCATCGTT
>JAKURY010000026.1 GCA_022452145.1 Acidimicrobiales bacterium
CGGCAACCTTACCGAGGATGGACTCAACATATTTGTTGACAAAACTTATGTTAGTAATACTCACATGTCAAGACGACATGTTCACCCACCTGGTGAGGGAGCGGTGGCTTCGAGGTTCGCCGGTCGGAACCTACGGAGGGGGTGTGACAGGGGTCAGGGGCGGAGAACGGCCGGCAGGTCCTCGGCGTGGACGACGGCCAGCCGCTTGGTGGCGCGGGTCAGGGCGACATACAGGGCCCGCAGGCCCTGGGCATGCTCCCTCAGGATCCGGGCCGGCTCGACGACGACCGCGCCGTCCACCTCGAGGCCCTTCACCAGCTCCACGGGGACGACGGCCACCTGGGCATCCAGGCCGCGGCGGGTCGGGCGACCGAAGGAGAGCCCCGCCCGTTCCAGGGCATCCTCCACGTCGACTGCCTGCGAGTTGGCGGCGATGACGGCCACGTTCCCGGCCCCGACGGCATCCAGCTCGGAACGGACCACGTCGGCGAGGCCGTCCAGTTTCCGGTCCGGGTCCTCAGCCAGTTCGACGAACCGGGGAACGTCTCCGTCGGCCCTCACCGACCGTGGAGGAGCCAGGTCGGGTGCGGCCTCCGCCAGCACGTCGGCGGCCAGGTCCATCAGGGGACCGGGAATCCGGTAGCCGACGGTCAGCTCATGCCGTGTGGCCGGACGACGGTCGGGCAGGTGCTCGAGGATCGAATCCCAGTCGTCATGGGCCCAGGCGCCGGTGGCCTGGGCGATGTCGCCGACCACGGTCATCGAGCCGTTCAGGGAGCGACGGCCGAGCATGCGCAGGTCCATCGGCGAGAGGTCCTGGACCTCGTCGACCACGATGTGTCCGTAGGTGCGCACTGTGTCCTGTTGGCGCCGTCCGGGTCGGGCACCCAGCACGGCGCGGGCCTCGTCCAGAAGCGGCGCATCCGAGGCCGTCCACAGCAGGTCCTCGACCTCGACGGCACGCTCCCGGTAGAGGGCGTCGACCTGGACGGGGGTCAGTGACTGATCGGCGGCCCGGATCAGCGCCCGTGAACCGAGGAGGTCGTTCAGGAACTGCGCTGGTGTCAGCACCGGCCACATCCACTCCAGGGCCTCCCGAATCGACAGCTCGCCCCGCAGGCGTTCCCGCAGGGCCTCGGGGTCCAGGTCGCCATGACCACTGGCCGCCAGCGCCTCGTAGAACTCGGCCTCCACGAACTTCCGGGCCGCGTTGTGGGTGCGGTAGCGCTTCCGCGCCTCGTCCACGATCCGCTGCGAACCGTCCACCGACAGGCGCAGCCACTGCAGGCCGAAACCGACCCGCAGGTCGTGTCGGAGCACACGCTGGCGGGTGCGGACGGCCCGTGCGACGAACCGCACCATGCGCAGGTCGCCCTTCAACCGGCCCACCTCGGCCACCTCGCGGCGATCGTCCACCCGGACACCGCCCACCACGTCTCCCAGGGTCGCCAGGATGACGCCCGCCTCGCCGAGGGAGGGCAGCACCTGCTCGATGTATGCCAGGAACAGCCGGTTGGGCCCGACCACCAGCACGCCCTGGCCGTCCAGCGGGAACCGGTGGGTGTAGAGCAGGTAGGCGGCACGATGCAGGGCGACGACGGTCTTGCCGGTTCCCGGGCCACCCTGGACGGCGTGGACACCCGCAAGCGGCGCTCGGATGATGTCGTCCTGTTCGGCCTGGATCGTGCCGATGATGTCCCCGAGGTGCCCGGTGCGGGCCGTCTCCAGGGCGGCGATCAGGGCACCTTCTCCCTTCAGCCGGCTCCCGTCGTCGTCCTGGAAACGATCCAGGTCGCCGAACAGCTCGTCCTCCATGCCCAACAGGCTCCGACCTCGGCTCACGAAGTGGCGTCGACGCTGCAGCCCCAGGGGCATCGGACCGGTCGCCCGGTAGAAGGCCTCTGCAACCGGCGCCCGCCAGTCCACAACCACCGGTTCCTGGTCGACCCCCCAGACGCCCACCCGACCGATGTAGTAGCTGCCGTTGCCGGCATCGGCCTCCTGGTCGATGCGACCGAATACGAGCGAGGCATCGCCCATGTCCAACTGGCCGAGTCGGGCGGCTACGGATTCCTGGATGGCCTCCCGCTCGAAGCGCGCCTGGTTGGTGCCGCCCCTACCCACCTCGACCATCGTCGTGAGTGCCAACGCCCGCTCACGGGCTCCGTCCAGGCAGGCGTACGCCAAGTCTACGTATGCCTGTTCGGCAGCGAGTTCGGGGTGTTCGGTGGTCATCGGCGTGCCCGCAAGGCGTCAGTGGACCGGTTCTCATGGCCTCCACCGGGTCAGGAACCCGAATTCGGCCGAAGAACAATCCTATCGGGCACCCGCGACCCGGCCTCGTCGGCCTCCCGACCACGATCCGGGCCGCCTGGGGGTCGGGAACTGCCCTCCGACGTGCGACGATGGCCGCCATGACCACGGTCGGACTCGTCCTCGGGGCCGGCGGCCTCCACGCCGCCGCCCAGCACGCCGGCGTACTGGCCGCGCTCGCCGAGGCCACCGGCTGGGACCCCCGCTCGGCCGACGTGGTGGTCGGCACGTCGGCCGGTGCCACCACCGCGGCCAGCCTCCGCGCCGGCCTCTCGGCAGCAGACCACCGCGCCCACTACCTGGGCGATCCCCTTACCGCCGACGGACAGGCGCTGGTCGACCGTGTGACCACCCGGCTGGACATGGACCTCCCACTGGACCAGCCGGGCCGCCGACTCCCGGCCAACCCGCTCCTCGTGCTCCGGGAGATCCTGTCGACCGCCCGACCCCGACCGGTGGTCCCACTGGCCGGCCTGCTTCCGATCGGCTCCCACGACGGCTCGCCGCTGGGCGCCCGGACCCGCGAGATCCACCCCGACCGGTGGCCGGCAGCGCCAACCTGGATCTGCGCCGTCGACCTGGACTCCGGAAAGCGGGTGGTGTTCGGCCGCGACGACCTGGACACCGACCTCGGGTCCGCGGTCCAGGCCTCGACGGCCGTCCCCGGCTGGTTCGCCCCCGTCGAGATCGACGGGAAGCGCCTGGTCGACGGCGGGGTGCACTCCACGACCAACGCCGACCTGGTCGCCACCCTCGGCCTGGACGTGGTGGTCGTGTCGTCGTCCAAGACTGTGGGCGGGGTGGCCGGCGTCGTCGGGAGCGACGGGAGCCTGGCGCGGGCCTGGCACGGTCGCACGTTGCGCCGGGAGGTGGAGGCCATCCGACGCCGGGGCACGACCGTGCTGGTACTGGAGCCCACAGCCCGGGAGCTGGCCGAACGATCGGGCGACGACCGTTCCGACGAAAGGCTTCCCGAGGTCTGCGAGGCTGCCCGGATCTCGGCCCTGGCACGCCTGGCGCGTCCCGAGGCCTCAGGCGCCAGACGGCTGCTGGGTAGCGTCACCCCGTGACCGCCCCGTACCCCGACTCCTCCTTCCTGTCCGCCTGCCGGGCCGAGCCCCACGACCGCACGCCGGTCTGGTTCATGCGCCAGGCCGGCCGGTCGCTGCCCGAGTACCGGGCCATCCGGGGCTCGGGAAGCATCCTGGACGCCATAGTCGATCCCGATCTGTCGGCGGAGATCACCCTCCAGCCGGTGCGGCGCTACGGCGTGGACGCGGCCATCCTCTACTCCGACATCGTGGTCCCGGCCCACGCAGTCGGGTTCGGCGTCGACGTCCGGCCCGGCGTCGGTCCGGTGGTCGACCGGCCGTTCGAACGGGCGGCCGACCTGGAACGCCTCCGCCCGCTGGAGCCCGACGTGGACACCCCGTACGTGCTGGAGACGGTGCGCCAGGTTGTGGCCGACGGGGCTGTGCCGCTGATTGGGTTCGCCGGCGCCCCGTTCACCGTGGCGTCCTACCTCATCGAGGGAGCGCCGTCCCGCACCTACGGGCGCACCAAGGCCCTGATGCTGGGCGATCCAGAACTCTGGAACGCCCTCATGGGTCGGCTGGCCGACATGGCCATCGCCTCTCTCCGCTCCCAGATCGCCAACGGCGCCTCGGCCGTCCAGTTGTTCGACAGTTGGGCCGGGGCCCTCAGCCCTCCGGTCTACGAGCGCTGCGTCCTGCCCTTCAGCCGCCTGGTCTTCGAGGGCGTGGCCGACACCGGCGTGCCCCGCATCCACTTCGGCGTGGGCACCGGCGAGATCCTCCATCTGATGGCCGACGCCGGAGCCGACGTGATCGGCGTGGACTGGCGGGTACCACTCGACGAGGCCAGACGCCGGCTCGGTGCCGACACCGTCCTTCAGGGAAACCTGGACCCGGCGGTGTGCCTCGGTCCCCTGGAAGTCGTCGAGGCCGAGGTGGCCGACGTGCTTCGTCGCAACGCCGGCCACCCTGGCCACGTCTTCAACCTGGGCCACGGTGTCCTCCCGGAGATCGACCCCGGTGTGCTGGCCCACGTCGTGGACCAGGTCCACGCCCACCCGCTGGGAGGCTGATCCATGGATGGTCGCCGGGTGGTGGTCGTCGGAGCGGGCATCACGGGCCTGAGTACCGCCCACCGGCTGGCCGTCGACCACCCGCACCTAGCCGTGACAGTCCTCGAGGCTGACGACCTGGCCGGCGGCAACCTGCGGACCAGCCCGCTGACCGGGATCGGAACCGACGTCGACGAGGGCGCCGATGCCTTCCTGGTAAGGGTGCCGTGGGCTACCGACCTGTGCGCAGAACTCGGCCTCGCCGACGAGTTGGTGGCCCCCGCCGCCCGGCATGCCTCGCTCTGGTTGGACGGCACGATGCGGCCCATCCCCTCGCCCAACGTGCTCGGCGTACCGCTGGACCCGTCGGTGGTGGCCCCCGGGATCCTGCCCGCCGCCGACCTGCAGCGCCTGGCCGGCGCCGGGCGTCCCAGCTCGCCCCTCCCCGACGGTGACCTCAGCGTGGGGACAGTGATCCGGTCATGCGTAGGCGACGCGGTTTTCGACCGCCTCGTGGACCCACTGATCGGCGGGGTCAACGCCGGCCGGGCCGACGAGCTGAGCTGCACCACCATGGCCCCGGGCCTGCTGGCCGCCGCCCGCCATGCCGACGGCCTGCTGGCCACGCTGCGCCTGGCCCAGGAGGCACTCGATCCGGCAGCGCCGGTCTTCAACGCTCCAGTGGGGGGCATGGGCCGCCTCGTCGCCGCATTGACGAGCCGGCTGGGCGACCGAGTACGGACCGGAGCGAGGGTCACGGCGATCGAGCGGTCCGACGACGACTGGGTGGTGCGCACCGCCGACCACTCGACGACGGCCGACGCCGTGGTCGTCACCACCCCGGCCCACGCCGCCGCCACCCTGGTGGCCCCACACGCCCCCGATGCGGCGACGCTGCTCGGCGGGCTCCGACACGCATCGGTGGTCCTCGCTACCATGGCCTACCGCCGGGCCGACCTGGAGGTGCCCGACGGCCAGAGCGGGTTCCTGGTGGGCCGGGGCGAGGGCCTGCTCATGACCGCCTGCTCGTTTGCCGGCAGCAAGTGGGCGCACCTCGACGACCCCGACCACACCATCCTGCGGGTCTCGTGCGGCCGGATCGACGACGAACGCCACGACCGCCTCGACGACGGTTCGCTCACCGCTTCACTGTGCGCCGACCTGGCCACCACGCTGGGCGCACAGGCCCCACCGGTGGCGGTCCGACTCACCCGGTGGCCCCGGTCGCTGGTCCAGTTCCCGGTGGGACACCCGACGCGGATGGCCGAGGTGGACTCGGCGCTGGCGGCCGCATCGGGCCTCGTGGTGACCGGTGCGGCACGCCATGGGGTAGGCATCCCGGCGTGCGTGCGCTCGGGAACCGAGGCCGCAGCAATGGTGGCCGACCTGATCGGCTGAACCGGGCCACCGGACGGGCGCACCCTTCCGTCCGGAAACTCCGGAAACCGACCGATCCGCCGCCGGTTCCAGGCCCGGACGTGGTTCGATGGAGCCGTGGCACCCGAGACGACCCCCGCCCGCGAGTGGGCCGAGGCCCGCCAGGGCAGCGGAACCGAACATCCCAACGAGCTGCCGGACACCGCCCACCTGTCGGTCGAGCGGACGTTCTGCTTCGCCGACCTGACGGGCTTCACCAGGTACACGCGCGAGAACGGACCGTACGCAGCGGTCGCCCTCCTGGAGGAGTTCAGGGCCGTCTCCCGGGACGTGGCCGCCAAGCGGGGCGTCCGGGTGGCCAAGTGGCTGGGCGACGGCGTGATGCTGGTCGGCACCGAGCCGACCCCGACCATCGCATGGGGAGGCCACATGATCGACCACTTCGAGGACGAGGTCGACATCAACCTGCGGGTAGGCCTGGCGACCGGCCACGCCCTGCTATTCGAGGGCGACGACTACATAGGCGAACCGGTCAACCTGGCCGCCAAGCTCTGCACGGTGGCCAGACCCGGCCAGATCCTGGCCAGTTGCGACGTGGCCGACCTCCCACCGTGGATCCGGGTCCGGGCGGTCGACAAGGTGGACATCCGGGGCGTCGGGCCGATCGAAGGCATCCAGCACCTCGTGGTGGCCGCACGCTGACGGGGCCACCTCCGCCAGCCACCGGACCAGCAGCAGGACCGCCGGCCATGAGCGCCCCCAGCCTCGGACGGGTTCCAAACCGGCTCCGCCCATCGGGAATCGCCGTCCTCGCCGGGCTCCTGATCGCCGCTGCGGTACCGCCGTGGGGCTGGTGGCCGGCCGCCTTCGTCGGCATCGCCCTGTTGGACCGCCTGGTGGCCGACCGCCCGGTGGCCTCCCGGTTCCGTCGGGGAATGGCGACGGGCCTGGCGTGGGCCCTGCCGTCCACCCTCTGGATGATCGACCTGTCGCCACCCGGCTGGCTCTTCGCCGGCGGGGTGCACGCCCTCTGTCTAGGGCTCGCCACCGCCCTCGTACCGGCCGGCCGCTGGCGACGCCTGGGCCTCGTGGGGACGGTGACGCTGGCCGAGCTGGTGCGGTGGAACGTGCCGTTCGGAGGAGTCCCGCTCGCCTCGATCGCACTCGGCCAGGCCGCCGGGCCGTTGGCACCGGTCGTCCGGGTGGCCGGCCCACTGCTGCTGGTGGCCCTCACCGTCGCCGTGGGCACCGGCCTCAGCGCCCTAGTCGACGGTCGGCGGACCGGCGGCTCGGCGGCCGCCGCAGTTCCAGTGGTGATCACCCTTGCCGTCGCCACGGTGCTGGCCGCGGTGGCCCCGACGGGCCGGGTCGTGGGCGAGCTGGACATGGCCCTCGTCCAAGGGGGCGGCCCCCAGCGCACCAGGGCCACGCCCACCGGGGCGGCGACGGTGTTCGCCAACCAGCTGGCGGCAAACAGCCACGTCCGGACGCCGGTGGACCTGGTGGTGTGGCCGGAGAACGTGGTCAACCCTGTTCCCCTGCCCGAATCGGGATGGCGCCACGAGGACCGGCTCTACGCCGACGACGCGGCCGAGGCCCTGACCGCCGAGGCGATACGACTCGACGCCGTGCTGGTGCCCGGCTGGTTCCACCGCGACCCGGAGGATCCGACGGCCAACCTCAACTACCAGACGGCGATCGAACCTGACGGCACGGTGGTCGACCGCTACGACAAGGTCAGGACGGTTCCGTTCGGCGAATACGTCCCGCTGCGGAGCCTGGTCGAACTGGTGGCGGCAGACATGCTCCCGGCGCGGGACCTGCGACCGGGTACCGGCCCGGCGGTGCTGGACACCTCCGTCGGCCGGCTCGGAGTGTCCATCTCGTGGGAGGTGTTCTTCGACCACCGCACCCGGGACGCCGTGCACAACGGCGCCGAGGTCATCCTGAACCCGACCAACGGGGCCAGCTACTGGCTGACGCAGGTTCAGACCCAGCAGGTGGCCGCCAGCCGACTCCGTGCGCTGGAGACCGGACGCTGGGTGGTACAGGTGGCACCCACCGGATTCAGTGCCGTGGTCGACCACCGGGGGCGGGTGCTGCAGCGCACCGCCGTGAGCGAGCAGGCGGTCCTCCACCACCGGGTGGAGCGACGACAGGGCCTCACCTGGGCCGCCACGTCCGGCACCTGGCCCATGGCCGTCCTGTCGCTGCTGGCGGCGGCCGGCGCCTGGGTTGCTGATCGACGCCGCTCCTGAACCGGCCACTCAGCCAGACCTGACCGCCACCGACGCCCATACCCGGTGGGGGGCCATCAGGGAGTCGCCAGTGAACCGGTCGGCCAGAACCCCGGCCAACTCGGCGTCGAACGCCGCCGCCCCAGCGGTGCTCAGGTCGAGGATCGCCGCACTGGCCCGGATCCGCCGTCGCCAGGAATCCACGGAGTAGGGAACGTCCACGTCGAAGGTGAACGTCTCGACCACCACGAAGCCGGCACCGGACAGGTGGCGACGGGCCTCCGGGCCCGGGTCCCGTATGCCACCCAGGTTCCAGGACGGGTTGTGGGCCTGGATGAGCGCCTCGGTCACCCCCGACATCGTGTCGGGCAGCGGCAGCCAGTCGAACCCGCACACGGCCACCAGGCCACCGGCCACGAGCAGGCGCCGGACCTCTCCTGCCGCCGCCTCGCCATCGAACCAGTGCCAGCACTGTGCGGCGGTGACCACGTCGAACGACGCCGACGGGAGGCCGGTGTCCTCGGCAGGGCACTCCCACCACGCCACCTGCAGGCCGGCGACGACGGCCAGGGAGCGGGCTGCTGCGAGCATCCGGGCGTCCACGTCGGCACCGGTGACGGTGCACCCCCGGGCCGCGAACTGGCGGGCGAGGGTGCCGGTCCCGCAGCCCAGGTCGAGTAGTCGCTGACCCGGCGTACCAACGCCCAGGGCCACCATCCGGTCGATGCCGGCCGCCGGGAAGTCGGCCCGATACAGCGCGTAGTCGTCGGCCGCCGACCCGAACCGGTCGCCATGGACGCCCGGCGAACCCACAGCCGTCAGACCTCCACCAGCACGGTCGCGGGACCTTCGTTGAAGATCTCGACGACCATGTCTGCCCGGAAGCGACCGGTGGCCACGGTCAGGCCCCGCTCCCTCAGACCGGCCACCACCCGTTCGACCAGCGGCTCGGCGTGGTCGGGCTTCGCGGCGGCGCTCCAGGTGGGGCGCCGGCCCTTGGACGTGTCGCCGTAGAGGGTGAACTGGCTGACGACCAGCACCTCGCCGTCCACCTCCGTGACCGAGAGGTTCATCACGCCGTCGGCGTCGTCCATGATCCGCAGGCCCGCCAGCCTTCCTGCCAGGCGGTCTGCCTCGGCCGGGCCGTCGTCATGTGTCACGCCGACGAACACGCAGAGGCCGTGACCCACCTCGCCCACCACCTCGGCACCCACGGACACCGAGGCCCGGGCCACCCGCTGGACCAGTGCTCGCACGGCGGCGACCCTAGGCGGCGTATTGCAGGCGACGGGCAGTAGGCAGCGGGCATACGGGGACATGGGTAACCCCGTCCCGGTGGAGGGTTCGGCGCGGGAGCCCGCCAGACTTGTCCGATGCATTCCTCCCCCAAGGACGCCGGCGGCCCGGCAACGCTGATTCCGGCCGACGGAGACCCGCTCCGGATCGCCTACCTCGCCTACCGCGGCAAGCCCCACTGCGGTGGCCAGGGCGTATACACGCGCCACCTCACGAAGGCGCTGGTCGACCTTGGCCACCACGTCGAGGTACTGGCCGGACCGCCGTACCCCGACCTGGACGAGCGGGTACCGCTGATCCGGCTGCCCAGCCTGGAGCTCTACAACGACCACTTCCCGATGCGGAAGGCCCGCATCTGGGAGATGAAGACCCGGTGGGACGTGGCCGAGGCGATGTCGTTCAACACCGGCAACTTCTCCGAGCCGATGGCGTTCAGCATGCGGGCCTGGGACCACCTTCGAAGACGGACCCACGAGTTCGACCTGGTCCACGACAACCAGTGCCTGGGCTGGGGCGTGCTGCTCATGCAAATGCGGGAGAAGTTCCCCATCCTGTCGACCATCCACCATCCGATCACGGTCGACCGGAAGCTAGAGATCGAGCACGCCCGGACCCGCTGGGAGAAGTTCGGCAAGCGCCGCTGGTACGCCTTCACCAGGATGCAGACCCAGGTGGCCAAGCGGATGCCCCGAATCATGACCGTGTCGGAGTCGTCGGCCGGCGACATCGCCGCGGACCACCGGGTCGACCCCGGCCGCATCCACGTGGTGCCGGTGGGGGTGGATCCGGAACTGTTCCTGCCGGTCCCGGAGGTACGACGGGTACCCGGCCGCATAGTGACCACGGCGAGTGCCGACGTGGTCATGAAGGGCCTCAAATACCTGCTGGAGGCCATCGCCAAGCTCCGCACCGAACGCCACGTGGAGCTGGTCATCATCGGGAAGCCGAACGGGGGTAGCGCCTCGACGAAGGCCTTCGAGGACCTCGGCCTCACCGACTGCGTCAGCTACGTACACGGAGTACCCGACCAGCGGATCGTGGAGCTCTACAGCGAGGCCGAGGTGGCCTGCGTGCCGTCGCTCTACGAGGGCTTCTCGCTCCCGGCCATCGAAGCCATGTCCTGTGGCGTGCCGCTGGTGACGACCACCGGCGGCGCCCTGCCCGAGGTCACCGGAACCCACGGCGAGACCTGCTTCCAGGTGCCGCCCGGTGACAGCGACGCCCTGGCCGCCATGCTCCGGACCGTGCTTGCCGACCCGGGGCTCCGGGCCCGTGTCGGCGCGGCAGGACGCCAGCGGGTCATCGACCAGTGGAGCTGGCACCACACGGCCATCAGGACCGTCGAGCAGTACCGGGCGCTGCTGGACGAGACCGTCCGACGCTGAGGCCCCTGTGCTGACCGCCGATTACGACCGGCTGGGCCTCCGGCCCGGCGAGCGGATCCTCGACCTGGGTTGCGGCTTCGGACGACATGCCTACGAGGCGCTGCGGCGGGGCGCCCACGTGGTGGCCTGCGACCTGGGCCTCGACGAGCTCCGCCAGGTGCGGTCCATCGGCGCGGTCATGCGGGCCGAGGGCGAGGTGGCGGACGAGGTGGTGCTGGAGGCGGTCAAGGGCGACGCCACACGGCTGCCGTTCGCCGACGGGTCCTTCGACCGGATCATCGCCTCGGAGGTCATGGAGCACATTCACGACGACGAGGGCGCCCTGGCCGAGCTGGCCCGGGTGCTGCGTCCGGCCGGGGTGCTGGCCGTGACCATTCCGGCCCGACTGCCGGAGCGCATCTGCTGGGCCATCTCGGCCGACTACCACGCACCAGCCCAGGAGGGCGGACACGTCCGCATCTACGGACGCCACGAGCTGCAGGCCAAGATGTCGACGGCCGGCCTGGTGGCGATCGGGGACCACCGGGCCCACGCCCTGCACAGCCCCTACTGGTGGCTGCGGTGTGCGGTGGGGCCGAACCTCCCCATCGAGGAGAACCGGCTGGTCTCGCTGTACCACCGGCTGCTCACCTGGGACATCGTGAAGGCCCCGCGTACGACACGGATCGCCGAACGGATCCTGACCCCGGTGCTCGGAAAGAGCCTCGTGGTGTACGCCCGGAAGCCTGCAGGCGCCCGGGTCCCGGACCCGTCACCGGAACGGAGGGAGGTGGCAGGTGTCGCTACCTGACCTGACCGGCCTCCTCACCACCGACGACCTGGTCCTGACGGCCGGGACGATCGCAGAGTGGCAGTTGCCCGACGGGATGATCCCGTGGTTCCCGGGCGGCCACGCCGATCCCTGGAACCACGTCGAGGCGGCCATGGCGCTCGCCGTCACCGGCCACCTCGACGAGGCCGAGGCCGCCTACCGGTGGCTGGTCGGCAACCAGCACACCTCGGGTGCCTGGCACCGGTTCTACCTGGCCGGCGGGATCGAGGACGCCAAGTTCGACGGCAACGTGATCGCCTACGTGGCGACCGGGGTGTGGCACCACTGGCTGCTGACCGCCGACCGGAGCTTCCTGGAGTCGATGTGGCCGGTGGTGGAGCGGGCCATCGACTTCGTCCTGGACCTGCAGACCCCTAGGGGCGAGATCCTGTGGGCACGCCATCCCGACGGCACGCCATGGTCGTTCGCCCTGCTGGCCGGCTCGGCCAGCATCTGCCACAGCCTGCGTTGCGCGGTGGCCGTGGCCGAGGAGGTGGGCCACGAGCGACCCGACTGGGAACTCTCGCTGGGCCACCTGGCCCACGTCGTGCGCACCCGGCCCGACGGAGCCTTCGCCCCGAAGGACCGCTGGGCAATGGACTGGTACTACCCGGTGCTGGGGGGCGCTGTCACAGGCGACGACGCCCGACGCCACCTGTCCGAGCGCCGCCACGAGTTCGTCATGGATGGTCAGGGCGTGCGCTGCGTGAGCGACAAGGACTGGGCCACGGCTGCCGAGACGAGCGAGTGCGCCATCGCCCACCTGCTGGCCGGCGATCGCGAGACCGCCCTGGGCCTGTTCGCCACCACCCAGCCCATGCGGCGCGACGACGGCCGCTACCTGACGGGGATCGTCTACCCGGACCTGGTGACCTTCCCGCACGAGGAGTGCTCGACGTACACCGCCGCCGCCGTGGTCCTGGCCGCCGACGCCCTGAGCGGGTCCAGCCCGGCGTCCGGGATCTTCGTCGACCATTCGACGCTGCCGGACGTGATCGACGTCGAGCCACTGGTACACGAGACCGACTGAGCGCCTGTCCGTACGACGCCGGTACGGGCCCCGTCAGCCCGGCGTCAGATCCCGGGGCCGGTGCGTCGCAGCACCCGTAGCGAGCCGACGGCATCCACCTCGGTGAAGGCCCCGGATTCCAGGGCCCGACACCAGATCTCGTACGGCGGTCGTCCGCCGTCGGCTGGATCCTCGAACACGTCGTGGAAGAGCACGGTGCCGCCGAGGACCACCCGGGGCATCCAGCCCTCGTAGTCCATGTGAGCGGGACCGGTGCCGTGGCCGCCGTCTATGAACAGCAGGGCGAGGGGCGTATCCCAGGCGGCCGCCACCGCCGGCGAGTCGCCGACGAGGGCGACGACCGTGCCCTCCAGCCCAGCGTCGTGGATGGTGCGTCGAAACACCGGCAGGGTGTCCATCCGTCCCGTGGCGGGGTCCACCAGGTCGGGCTCGTGCCACTCCCAGCCGACCTGGTTCTCCTCCGATCCCCGGTGGTGGTCCAGGGCGAAGAGCAGCCGACCGGCGGCCTCGGCGGCCGCCCCCAGGTAGCAGGTCGACCTGCCGCAGTAGCTGCCCACCTCTAGGAACGGGCCGTCCGCGGACACCATCGCCGCGTGGCGGTACAGGGCACGACCCTCGTCGGTGGGCATGAAGCCGCGGGCGGCGTCGGCATAGGCCAGCACCTCGGCAACGCGGTCGGAGGTGGCCCCCGGGTCAGTCACCGTCAGGACACAGGAGTCGTGTCGGACACGGTCAGGGTCCGGGAGTCGCGTCTGACTGGCCGGACCGGTTCCCCCAGATGACGTGGTCGAAGACCAGGTAGCGGACGATCCAGAGGGTGGCGAAGGCTCCGGCGTTGGCCAGCTGGACCGACAGGGCGCCACCGAAGATGGAGTCGACCACGCCGACAACCGCCGTGGACAGGAAGAGGCCGGCGAACGAGAGCATCCAGAAGGGGGCGATCTCGCCCACCGTGTGGCCACCCTGGTCCTGCTCCCACACGTAGTGGCGGCTCAACCAGTAGGCGGGCCAACTGCTGATCGCCACCGCCGCGGCGTTCGCGAACGCTCCGGGCCAGCCCAGCACGCTGTGGAAGGTGAACAGCAGGCTCTGGCCTATGAGGACGTTGACCATCGAGACCCTGCTGAAGCGGAGCAGCGTCTTGCCGTGGTCCCGCCACAGGCGCGCGGGGAGCGAGAGGGGGTTGGCGACCAAGACCGCACAGCCTAACTACGGTGTCCTGAGGCGGGAACAGGTCGGACCGCGGTTTACCCGGCGTGGTCGGAGCCACACGGAATCTGGGCCGGCCCGGCTCCTGAGGCCCTCAGCCTTCGAAGCCCCTCAGGAGCCGCTCGGCCAGGCGTCGCGCCGTGACACCCGGAGGCTCACCGGCGGCGTCGGGCTCATCGGCACCAACGTGACCGACCGCACCCCCTGAACCGGCATCGGGATCCGACTCGTCCTCCAGGGCGACTGCCGATGCCTCCAGCAGCAGGTGGTCGAGGTGTGACCTGACCTCTGCTAGGCGCCGCTCGTTACGTCGGGTCGCCAGCACCCCGGCTGCCTTCAGTGCCTCCAGATGGGCGTCCACGGCATCGGCCAGGTCTGCCACGCCCTCTCCGGTGGTTGCGACCGTGGACAGGATCGGCGGTCGGGCGACGGCGCCGAGACGACCGTGACCGGTCAACTTCGAAAGGTCGAGCATCAGCTCGAGGTCGCGCCGGACGTCGGCGGCGCCGGGCCGGTCGTACTTGTTCACGGCGAACATGTCAGCCACCTCCAGGAGGCCGGCCTTGTTGGCCTGCACCGCGTCTCCCATCCCGGGCGTGACCACGACCAGTGCAGTGTCGGTCGCCGCCGTCACGTCGACCTCAACCTGTCCCACCCCGACGGTCTCGACGAGGATGGGATCGAATCCGGCGACGTCCAGCACCCGGACCATGCCGGGCACTGCCAGGGCGAGGCCTCCGGCGTGACCCCGGGTGGCCATGGAACGGATGAACACCCCGGCAGCCGTGGCCTCGGCCATGCGGACCCGGTCGCCGAGGATGGCCCCACCTGTCAGCGGAGACGATGGGTCGACGGCAAGCACCGCCGGTCGACGTCCCGCTTCGACCAGCCGGGTGGTCCAGACGGCGGTCAGGGTGGACTTCCCGGACCCGGGTGGACCGGTCACCCCGACCACGTGGGCGTTGCCGACGTGACGGTGGGTCGCCTCGGCCACCCGGTCGGCCATCTCGCCGCCCCGTTCGACCAAGGTCAGCAGGCGTGCGGTCGCCCGCAACTCGCCGCCACGTGCCGCCGCCACCAGCTCGGGAACGGTGCGGTCGGCCACCAACGGTCCCGGAGACCTCAGGTCAGCGGCCACGACTGGCCGCGGCGGCCCGGACGCAGGCCACGACCTCGTCGGCCGGTGCACCAGGACCAAGCACCCCGGCCACCCCGGCTGCCGCCAGGGCCGGACGGTCCTCGTCGGGCACAATGCCGCCTATCACCACGGGCACGTCCAGGCCGGCGTCGGCCAGGGCGTCGACCATGCGGGGGCCGAGGGTGAGGTGGCCGGCGTTGAGCATGGAAATCCCGACGACGTCGGCGTCCTCCTGTTCGACGGCGTCGATGATGCTGCCCGTGGTCTGTCGCAGCCCCAGGTAGACGACCTCCATGCCACCGTCCCGCAGCATCCGGGCCACCACCTTCAGCCCACGGTCGTGACCGTCCAGGCCCAACTTGGCCAGCACCACCCGGACCGGGGGCCCGTCGGGCATCAGACGACCGCCTGCTCGACGTAGGTCCCGAACACGCCCTCCAGGGCCTCGACGATCTCCCCGACCGTCGTCCGCACGGCGACCGCCTCCATCAGGGCCGGCATGAGGTTGGTGGCGGGCTCCGCCGCGTCGACGGCGACGCGTCGGAGTGCGTCGGCGACCGCCCGGTCGTCCCGAGCCTGCTTCACGCCTTCGAGGCGCTTGAGCTGGAGGTCCTCGGTGTCCTGGCCTATGCGCAGCAGCCGGGCACGCTCGCCGTCGCCACCCTCGGTGAACGCGTTCACCCCGACGACGATCCGGTCGCCGGCGTTCACCTCACGCTCGTACCGGTAGGCGGCATCGGCGATCTCCCCGGCGAACCATCCGCTCTCGATTCCCGCATACACGCCCTCGAGGATGGAGCCTCCACCGAGGTCATCGAGATGGGCGAACACGTCGGTTGCCCGACGCTCCATCTCGTCGGTCATCCACTCCACGTAGTCCGAACCGCCCAGTGGGTCGGCGACGATGGCGACACCCGTCTCGTGGGCGATCACCTGCTGGGTGCGCAGGGCGATGCGGGCCGCCTCCTCGCTGGGCAGGGCCAGTGCCTCGTCGTGGCTGTCGGTGTGCAGGCTCTGTGTGCCGCCCAGCACGCCGGCCAGTGCCTGCATGGTCACGCGTGCGATGTTCACCTCGGGCTGCTGGGCGGTCAGCGAGACGCCGGCCGTCTGGGTGTGGAACCGCAGCTTCAGGCTCCGCTCGTCGGTGGCGCCGTAGCGGTCGCGCATCCAACGGGCCCAGATGCGGCGGGCGGCCCGGAACTTGCCGACCTCCTCGAAGAAGTCGTTGTGGCTGTTGAAGAAGAAGCTCAGGCGGGGGGCGAAGTCGTCGACGTGAAGGCCGGCCGCCGTGGCCGCCTCCACGTATGCGAAGCCGTTGGCCAGGGTGAAGGCCAGCTCGTGGGCGGCCGTCGAGCCGGCCTCCCTGATGTGGTAGCCGGAGATCGACACCGGGTTCCAGCGGGGCATCTCGGCGGTGGTGAACCGAATCACGTCGGTGACCAGGCGCACCGACGGGCGGGGCGGGAAGACGTACTCCTTCTGGGCCTGGTACTCCTTGAGGATGTCGTTCTGGAGGGTGCCGGCCAGGCGACCCCGCTGGATGCCACCCTGCTCGGCCACGGCCACGTACATGGCCAGCAGGATCGGCGCCGGTCCGTTGATGGTCATCGACGTGGAGACGGCCCCCAGGTCGATGCCGGCGAACAGGTCGACCATGTCCTCGACCGTGTCGACGGCCACGCCGGCCCTGCCGACCTCGCCCAACGCCCATTCGTGGTCGGAATCGCGGCCCATGAGGGTCGGCATGTCGAAGGCCGTCGACAGGCCCGTGCCGCCGGAGCGGAGCAACTCGTGGAAGCGGGCGTTGGTGTCCCCGGCGATCCCGAAGCCTGCGAACATCCGCATGGTCCAGAGGCGTGACCGGTACATGTCCGCATGCACGCCCCGGGTGTAGGGGAACTCCCCGGGGAGCGGCCCCTCGCCGTATACGCAGTCCACCGGGATGCCCGACAGCGTGCGGAACCCTGGCCGGGAGTCGCTGTTGGGCCGGGAGTCGCTGTTCGCCATGTCGCAAGATTACTAGGGCATCCGACTATTTGCCACCCGAACATATGGTTAGAATGCCGGCGTGCCGCTCCCCTTCGACCCCATCGCCGAGGCCCGTCGCAACTGGGAGGCCCACGGCTGGGGGGCCGTGGACCGGATGTCGGCGGCCACGTCGATCACCCGGGCCCATCAGATCCTCCTGCAGCGGATCGACGCCGCCCTCGAACCCCACGGCCTCGTCTTCAGCCGCTTCGAGGCCCTGGCCCTCCTGTTCTTCAGCCAGGCCGGAGCCCTCCCCCTCGGCAAGGTCGGCGACCGGCTCCAGGTCCACCCGACCAGCGTCACCAACACCATCGACCGACTGGAAGCCGACGGCCTGGTGGTCCGGGTCCCCCACTCCACCGACCGCCGCACCACCCTGGCCGAACTCACCGACATCGGGCGCAGGGTCGTGGCCGACGCAGCGGCTGCGCTGGCCGACATCGGATTCGGCCTGGACGGCATGTCCGACCTCGAGATCTCCCGAACCGACGCCGCCATGGCCACCCTGCGGCAGGCAGCCGGCGACTTCCCACGAACTCCACCCGGCCGAACCACCGGGCCGCACTGAGGCCCCCGGGCGCGGCACCGCTTGGGCCGGGCGCCACGGCCCTAGGGTGCAGTCCGTGCTGGTAGCCACCGTTCTGGGCATCCTGGCCCTCGTCGCCGGGCTGGTCCTCGGATGGCCGGTGCTGGTTCTGCTGTCCATCATCTTCACCGTTGTGCAGGTGGTCATGCTGGCGGCCAGGGCCGCCGTGCAGCGCAACGACGCGAAGATGTCCGAGAAATTGGCCGTAAAGGAGGCCCGCCGACGCGGCGCCTGAGCGCCCGTCCGCCGCTGCCACCGGGCACGGACCGATTTCATGCCCACACCGGCCACCGACCGATTGGGCCTTACCCCCGGCCATCGGACAGGCTGGATTCCTCTCCACCGTCAGCGCCCCTAGGAGGACCCGTGTCCGACGCCCCCACCTCGCGTCCCGGCGAGATCTCGAGCTTCCCCAAGCTGAACATCCGGTACCGCACCGACCCGGCCATGGTCGCCGCCCTCCTCCCCCCCGGCATCAACCCGGTCGACAGCCCGTACGTGTACATCGGCGTCTACTGCGTCCCGATCCGCGACGAACCCGAGTACGGCGTCTCCACGAAGGTCGACGCCGAGTGGAACGGGATCGTCGGCCAGTACTCGCTGGGCATCGGCATAGACCAGGAGTCGGCCATCTTCATCAGCGCCGAGACCAACGGGCAGCCCAAGTTCCCGTGCGCCACCCGCTACTTCCGCCTCGGGGACCGCATCGAGGCCACCTGCACCCATCAGGGCTACACCTTCATGGAGTTCCGGGGCACGGTGACCGGCAAGGTGGAGCCCGACGGATCCGACGTCGAGCACAACGAGTGGTGGACCAAGTACTCGCGGGCCATCGGCGGCGGCGAACGGGAGTGGGACTTCCCGCCGCACGTGGTCCGGGTCCGCCAGGTCAGCGAGCCGGTCCACATCGAGGTCCTCGACGGCGAGTTGACCCTGCGGGACAGCCCGTGGGACCCATACACCGACCTGCTCCCATGCGAGGAGCTGGTTGAGGCCCAGCTGGTGACCTCGCGACAAAAGGCCCGCGACATCACGAATGCCGGACCGCTGGACCCCGACGCCTTCTGGCCGTTCGCCGACACCATCGGCGGCTCGCGCTGGCCGGGGGCACGCGGCGGGCCGAAGCCGGCAGGGTGAGCAGCCGGCCCGGTTACCCCGTGACCGCGACCCGCTCCTGATCCGGCCGAGGAGGCCCCGACGTGCTTTCCAGGTTCGACGACTACCCGATCCACCAGACCCCCGACCCCATAGCCACACCGGCATCCAGCGACAAGGACGTCTACGAACGGTACTGGTTCAACTGCTACTCCACGGCCGGCGACCTCTACCTGGGCATCGGCACGGCCTACTACCCCCACCTGGGCATCCGGGACTGCGGGATCAGCATCGCCGTGGACGGGGTCCAGCACGCCTTCCACGCCTCCTGCCGGACCGAGGGGGAGCCGGCCGACCAGCAGATCGGGCCGTTCCGCCTTGAGGTCCTGGAACCCATGCGCTCCTGCCGGGTGGTCCTGGAGGCCAACGAGACCGACTTCTCCTGCGACCTCACCTTCGAGGGCCGGACCGGCAACGTCGAGGAGCCGCGCCACCACTGGGGTGGCGACATCCGCAAGACCATGGACACCACCCGGTTCACCCAGCTGGGCCGGTGGACCGGATGGATCCGGTTCGACGGCCGGCAGATCGAGTTCGACCCGGCAACCACCCGGGGGACCAAGGACCGCTCGTGGGGCATTCGACCCCTGGACGGTGGCGATCGCCGTGGAGCGCCCGCTCCACCGGCCCGCAACAGCCTGTTCTTCCTGTGGGCGCCACTCAACTTCGAGGACATGTGCGTCCACTACCAGCTGTTCGAGGACTCGCTGGGCCGGCCGCTGTCGAGCGTCGGGGCACTGCTACCGACATACGACACGCTCGACGACCTGCCTGGAATCGAGGACCCGGCGGCCCGGCACATGCGGTCCCACGAACACCGCCTCCAGTTCGAGGATGACAGCCGGATGGTGCACACGGCGGACCTGGCCTTCGTCGCAGTCGACGACGGGACCCGTCACGAGTTCCACTTGGAGAAGATCTCCACCTTCAGGATGAAGGGCATCGGCTACCACCACCCGGAGTGGGGCCACGGGGCGTGGAAGGGCGACCTGGCCATGGCCAGCGAGTCATGGGTGATGGCCGACGTCGATGACCAGGCCTTCGAGAACCAGCACTGCCAGCACCTGATGCGGGCCACCATGGGCGACCGGGTCGGCATAGGCGTACTGGAGCAGCTCTTCGTGGGGCCCTACGAGCCCTACGGCATGGAAGGCTTCGTCGCTCGGAACGGCTGACCGCGGCTCAGGGGCCCTCGGCCCGACGGCGTCGTCCTGGTCGGACCGGTCGGGGGCGTGGCGCCGACGAACGGTCGAACCGCCTGTACCAGTCCCGGAACCCGGACAGGTCGCCGGCTCCATCCAACGGCAGCGGCAACAGGCCGCTGGAGCGCACCAGCACGACGAACCCGTCCACCGGCGTCACGTACACCACGCTGACGGTTCCGTCGACGGGACGGTGCTCGACGGTGCCCGGACCGTGTACGACCACCGTGGCCCCGTCACCTGTCGTCGCCGACCACCGATCGCCGTCGGCCACGCCGTCGGCGGCCCCGGCGGCGAGGAGCAGGTCGACGACCACGTCCTCGGGGTGGCCATCACGCGGCTCGACCCGATCCTTCCGGTCTCCACCGGTCGCGAACTCCGGTGGCCCGGCGGCGGGTACCTCGCCGTCCCGACCGTTGAAGGCCAGCACCGTGCCGTCGACCACCTCGGTGGGCCAGACGCGGAGGCTGATCGCCTCGGGCAACGGCTCGCCGGCGCTGGACACGCAGGCCCCGCCGTGGCTGAAGCACCACTCGTGCAGTGGGCAGGTGACCTGCCCGTCGTCGATGCGGCCGCCGACGGCCAGGTCCGCACCGAGGTGCGGGCACACCGAGTCGGTTACCAGCGCCCGACCACCCGGGGCCCGACCCACGGCCAGGTCCCGGCCGAACGCGGCCAGCGGCACGAGCGCCCCGACGGGCACCTCACCGACCGTGGCAACGGCGAACCACCCCACGGGGAACGGAGGCCGGTGTGCCATGGCCGGAGCCAACGTCACTCCTCCTCGTCGTCGGGAAGGTCGTCGCCCTCCCGCCCACCGACCGGGCCCGGATTGAGCGCTTCGGCGGCAACCATGGGGTTCGGGAACTCCTTCACGCCGCAGACCTTCCCGTCACGGAACCGCCACACGGCGATGTAGGTGTTGCGGTAGGGCTTGCCGGTATGGGCCACGTGGCCGTCGCTCTCGTACTCGGCGACCAGGAGGTCGGGTTCGAGGCACTCGTGGATCGCCGTCAACGAGAGGGTGAATACGAAGGTGCCCAACCTGGAGGCGAGGTATTCCCGGACCTCGGCGTTGCCCACGAGCCGACGGGGCGGATCGGAGAACGGGAGCTCGAGGATCCAGTCGGCGGTGTAGCAGTCGGCCAACTCGGCCGCCCTGTCGGTGCCGTACAACGAGATGACGTGCTCCAGAAGCGCCCGGTTGATCTCCCGCCGTTCGGCAATGGTGGTCTCGGTGTCGGCCATCGTCTCCTCCCGACATCCGCGGCCGGTCACCCGCAGTCTGCCGCAGCCGTCAGGGCGGCGACAGGGTGGCTCACCTGCCGCCGGCCGGTGTTCCGGTGGGGGATCTCGTCGGTCGGCACCACCGGCCAGATCGATCGCTCAGCGGCTCCGGAGCTTCGGGTCCATGGCGTCACGCAGGCCGTCGCCGATGTAGTTGACGCTGATCACCGTCAGCGAGATGAGGGCTCCCGGTCCCACGACGCGCATCGGGGTGATCTGGATGAAGTCCTTGCCGTCGTAGAGCAGGCGACCCCAGGTCGGGAAGTCCGACGGGAACCCGAGCCCCAGGAAGGACAGCGCCGACTCCGTGATGATGGCGACGGCCATACCCAACGCGGCTGCGACCATGACCGGGCTGAGCGTGTTCGGGAAGATGTGGCGGAAGATGATGTTGCGCTGACGGGTCCCGATGCTGTGCGCTGCGACCACGAACTCCTGCTGCTTGATGGCCAGCACCTCGCCGCGTACCACCCGGGCGGCCTGCATCCAACTGAGGATGCCGATGACGAAGACGATCAGCAGGAAGATCCCCCGCTCCGGTCCGAATACCTCCCGGAGGCGATCGCGGAACAACATGATTATGACCATCAGCACCGGCAGCTGGGGTATTGCCAGGAAGGTGTCGGTGATCCGCATGAGCGGTCCGTCCAGTCGCCGGAAGTAGCCAGCCAGGATCCCCACCGAGGTTCCCACCAGGACGGAGAGCGCCATCGCGGTGACGGCGACCAGCAGCGAGATGCGGCCACCGACCATGGACCGCACCACCATGTCGCGACCCAGGTTGTCGGTGCCCAGAGGATGGCTCAAGGACGGCCCGAGGTTCCGGATCCTCACGTCGATAAGGAACGGGTCGTAGGGCAGCAGCATCGGCCCGAAGAAGCTGGCCAGGGTCACGAATGCGAGCACGAAGAGCCCGATGAGCGCACCCTTGTGTCGGCGGAACTGCCGCCAGACGTCCCCCCACAGGGAGCGGTGCTTCCGGAACTGTTCGTTCGGGTGGGCGGGGTCACCCGACACGTTGGCCTGGTCGGTGATCGTCATGCGGCTCACTCGTACCGGATCCGGGGATCCAGCATCCCGTAGACGATGTCGGCCACGAGGTTGAAGAACACCGTGATGGCAGCGATCAGGAAGCTCAGCGTCTGGACCATCGGGACGTCGCCGCCGTGGATCGAGGAGATCATCAGCTGGCCGATCCCGTTGATGCGGAAGATCTGCTCGGTTATGAGCGCACCGGCGAAGACGAACGGGACCTGGAGGGCGATAAGGGTCACGATCGGGATGAGGCTGTTGCGAAGCACGTGGCGGACCAGCACCCGCTTTTCACGGAGGCCCTTGGAGCGGGCCGTCCTCACGTAGTCCGCCGACAGGTTGTCCAGCATCGCCGATCGGGTGAACCGACTCAATGCCGCCGCGTTGAACAGGGAGAGCACGCTCACTGGGAGGACGATCTGCCGGATCTGGGCGACGAAGGAACTCCAGTCGGTCACCACCAGCGTGGTGTCGTAGTAGGACGGGAACCACCCGAGCTTGACGCTGAAGATGATGATGGCCAGAAGGCCGGTGAAGAAGGTGGGGACCGAGTAGCCCACCATCGAGACGAAGGTGCCGACCTGGTCGAACACCGAGTACTGCCGGTACGCCGAGATCACCCCGACCGGTACGGCGATGAGGATGCCGAAGATGAAGGCCAGGCCCATCACCCAGGTGGTCTGGGGGAGCCGCTCGACGATCGTGTCCACCACCGGCCCCCGGGACTGCCACGAGATGACCCTGGTGCGGTCGCCGCTGCCGATCTGGACGTCGAAGACCTGCTCGATGATGCTGAGCGGCTCGTTGATGAACATCTGCTTCACCCAGAGGATCCACCGGACGAAGAACGGGTCGTTGAACCCCATGGACTCCCGGATCTGCTCCCGGACCTCACTGGGGATGGTGAGGGGAAGCGATGAGGTGGGGTCGCCGGGCGCCAGATCAAGGATGGTGAAGATCACCAGGCTGATCGCCACCAGCGTGGGCACGGCGACCATCAGGCGGCGACCGGCGAACCAGATCATCTACGCCTCCCTTACCGGCCGGGATCGGTGGTGGGCCCCAGCCGGGATCGGTGGTGGGCCTCAGCCGGGCCCGCTGCAGAGCCCCGTTGAGAGGACGTTGAAAACGAACCCGACCGGAGGACCTGGCGGCACATCGTGCCGCCAGGTCCTCCGGTCGAACGGTTCTGGGTCAGATCAGGCTGATCAGTTGCGGCCCCAATCCCCGATGTTCCACAGCTCTGCATCCCATGGGTTGAGCCGGACACCGGTCAGCGAGTTGGCATGCG
>JAKURY010000027.1 GCA_022452145.1 Acidimicrobiales bacterium
CTGTGGCCGACACCTTCGACATGGAGTACGTCGACCCCATCGTCGCCCTGACCCGCCGCTAGTCCTCTGTCCCGCCCGACCTCAACGGGCCATCGGGCAGAGCCGCTCCGGTACCGCTCCGTCCGCGACATGGCGGACCGGAACCAAAGCATCCTCGTCTTCCGACGACCGGCCCGGTTCCGGGCCACGGGTAGCGTCGGACCATGGTCGCTCCCACCGACCCCCGGACCGACGTGGTCGTGGTGGGTGGCGGAATCCTCGGCCTGGCCACAGCCCACGCCCTGATCCGCCGCCTGCCCGACATCTCGGTGGTGGTGCTCGAGAAGGAGCCCACGGTCGCCGCCCACCAGACGGGCCGCAACAGCGGGGTTGTCCACGCCGGCCTCTACTACCCGCCCGGTTCGCTCAAGGCCGACCTGGCCGTACGGGGCGGGGACCGGATGATCGAGTTCTGCGCCGAGCACGGCATCGCCCACGACCGTTGCGGGAAGTTGGTCGTGGCAACGTCGGAAGACCAGCGACCCCGGTTGACCGCCCTGGTCGAACGGGCCCGGGCCAACGGGGTGGCGGTCACCGAGCTCACGCCCGGCGCGGCGGCCGAACACGAGCCCCACGTGTCCTGCGTGGCTGCCCTACACGTCCCGTCCACCGGCCGGGCCGACTTCGCCGCCGTGGCCCGGGCCCTTGCCGGGGTGGTCACGGTGGCGGGTGGAGAGGTCCGGACCGGGGTACGGGCTGGGAGGGCCACGGCAACCGCTGGTGGCTGGCTGATCGACACGCAGGACGGCCCGCTCCGGTCCCGTTTCCTGGTGGGGTGCGCCGGGCTCCATGCAGACCGGGTGGCCCGACGCTCGGGCACGCGACCCGACGCCCGCATCCTGCCCTTCCGGGGCGAGTACCTGGACGTGGTTGGGCCGTCGGCCGAACTGGTCCGGGGTCTGGTCTACCCGGTTCCCGATCCCCGGTTTCCTTTCCTCGGCGTGCACCTCACCCGAGGCCTCGACGGCCGCGTCCACGCCGGCCCCAACGCAGTGCTGGCCCTGGCCCGGGAGGGCTATCGCTGGTCCGACGTCTCGGTCCGTGACCTGGCCTCCACGCTGGTATGGGGCGGGACATCCCGGCTCGTGGTCCGCTACTGGCGGCCGGGGCTCACCGAGCTGGTCCGGTCGGTCAGCCGTCGGCGGTTCGCCGCCGATGCCCGCCGGCTGATCCCCGGCCTCCGGACCGGAGACCTTCGCCGTGCTCCGTCGGGGGTGCGGGCCCAGGCCGTGGACCGCCGAGGAGAGTTGGTCGATGACTTCCACCTGGTGGCCGGTGAGCGGTCGCTCCACGTACTGAACGCTCCGTCGCCGGCCGCCACGGCGTCGTTGGAAATCGGCGCCCTGGTCGCTGACCGGGTAGCCGCCGCCCTCTGAGTCAACCCTCTGCTCGGTAGGCGCGGTGGCCGACCGGTCAGGGCACGACCGGTGCGGCGTCGCGCCAGCGGTCGATGCCGCCGCCGTCGACCACCCGTACCGTGCGGGCCACCGCCTCATCGACGTCAGCGTGGCGGACGTAGAGGGGGGCGAACCCAAACCGTAGAAGGTCGGGTGGACGGAAGTCGGGAATGACCGACTCCTCGTTGATGAGCGCCTGACCGACCGCCAGGGCCTCGGGATGGGTCAACGCCACGTGCGAGCCACGCCGGATGGGGTCACGGGGCGAACGCACCTCGAATCCCCGAGGCGCCAGATGCTCGTCGGCCAACGCTATGAACCGCTCGGAGAGGGCCACCGACTTGGTCCGCAGACGGTCCATTCCGGCCTCCAGCAACAGGTCGACGCCCGGCTCGACCAGCGCCGTGGACAGCACGGGAGGCGTACCCGTCAGGAACCGGGCCACGTCGGAGGCTCGACCGGCATCGAAGACGAAGGCGAACGGGTCGTCGCTGCCATACCAGCCGGCGATCGGGTTGACGAGCTCCGGACGGTCGGCCGATACGTAGAGGAAGGCAGGCGATCCCGGCCCGCCGTTCACGTACTTGTAGGTGCACCCCACCGCCAGGTCGACCTCAGCCGCCCCGAGGTCGATGGGGACCGCCCCCACCGAGTGGCAGAGGTCCCAGAGCACCAGCGCGCCGGCCTCGTGCACTGCGCCAGTGACTGTGGCGAGGTCCCAGCACCACCCCGACATGTATGCCACGTGGCTGAGCGACACCAGGGCGACCTTCCCGCCGGCGCCGCTGTCCAACTCGGCCAGCAGGCCGTCGAGAGGTCCGTGTATCCCGTCGGACGGCACGACCACCACCTCGTGGTTCGGCCCTACGGTCCGGGCGGCGGCACGCAGCACCTGTATGTCGGACGGGAAGTTAAGGTCGTCCGTGAGTATCCGGGTTCGCCCCGGGCGGGCCGCCAGCGCGGACACCGCCGCCTTGTAGAGGCAGACCGAGGTGTTGTCGGCCAGGGTGACCTCGCCGGACGCCGCGCCGACGAGGCCGGCCAGGCGATCGCCGATCCTGGTCGGCAGCTCGAACCAGCCTTCGTTCCAACTTCGGACGAGGCGTCGGCCCCACTGGGCCTCGACCACCTCGGCGGCCAGGGTGGCGGCCGCCCTGGGCAGGCGGCCCAGGGAGTTGCCGTCCAGGTAGATCAGGTCCGGCTCGTCATCGGCGTGGACGAAGGCCTCGCGAAACCCGGCCAGCGGGTCGGCCGCGTCGAGGACGGCGGCGTCGGGGAGCGGATCGGCGCCATCGGAGAGCGGGGACACGACGGCGACGGTATCCGCAGCGGTCGGCGGCTCATGTACCGACCGGTGAAGCCCGAAGATTGCGCCGCTGCCGGACCCTTCGTACGCTCTGCCCACCGGGTGGTCGGAGCCGCTGACGCCCCCGTAATGCCAGCACGGACTCCGGGGGACACGCACGATGACCGCCACCCGCCGCAGGGGCGACCGAAGCCGGCGCTCCCGCGACCGCGCCGAGAAGGTCGTACAGAAGCTCGAGCGGCGGATCCCCTACTACGACCTGTTCGAAGAGGACGGCCTCGACCTGATCGAGGCGCACGCCGACCGGATACTGGCCGAGGTGGGCATAGAGGTGTGGGGCGACGAGGTGACCATCGAGCTGTTCCGCGAGGCTGGCGCCACCGTCGACGGGCAACTGCTCCGGTTCGATCCCGGCCTCCTCACCGACATCGTCACCCGTAGCACCCCCAGCGAGTTCGTGCAGCACTCCCGGGACCCGGAGCGTTCGGTGACCATCGGTGGAGACCACACCGTGTTCGCCCCCGGCTACGGCATGCCCTTCGTCCGGGACCTGGACCGTGGACGCCGCTACGGCACCATGGCCGACCTCGAGGATCTGGTGAAGATCAACCACACCCTGGAGTGGACGCACCACTCGGGCCTGGTGATCTGCGAGCCGACCGACGTTGCCGTCAACAAGCGCCACCTGGACATGCTGGCGCTCCACTTCACGCACTCGACCAAGCCGCCCCTGGGAGCCATAACCGCACCTGAACGGGCGCTGGACTCCATCGAGATGGCCCGAATCGTGTTCGGCGCCGACCACCTAGACGACCACTGCGTGATCATGGCCAACATCAACGTGAACTCGCCGCTCGTGTACGACGGCCAGGTCACCGAGGTGATACGCCACTACGCCGCCGCCGGCCAGGGGATGATCATCTGCCCGTTCATCCTGGGTGGCGCCATGGGGCCGGTCACTCCGGCAGGTGCAGTGGCCCAGGCCCACGCCGAGGCCATGGTTGGCGTGGCCCTCACCCAACTGGTCCGCCCGGGCGCACCGGCCATCTACGGCAACTTCCTGACCACCATGTCGCTGCGGTCCGGCGCCCCCACCTTCGGCACCCCGGAAGCCGGGCTGGCCTACTTCGCCGTCGGTCAACTTGCCCGCCGCCTCCGCATACCTGTGCGGTGCGGCGGGTCGTTCACCTCAGCCAAGCTGCCCGACGCCCAGGCCGCCCAGGAGAGCGCCACGTCACTGTCCACGGCGATGATGTCGGGAGCCAACTTCGTCCTGCATGCCGCAGGCTGGCTGGAAGGTGGCCTCGTCATGGACTACGAGAAGCTGGTGCTGGACAACGACCGCCTGGGCATGACACACGTGATGCTGCGCGGCATGGCCCTCGACGACAACGCCTTCGCCATGGACGGCTTCCACGAGGTGGGCCCGGGCAGCCACTTCCTCGGCTCGGCCCACACGCTGGCCAACTACGAGACCGCCTACTACGAGGCGACCTTCGGCGATGCGACCTCATGGGAGCAGTGGAGCGAGGAGGGCGAGCTGGACGCCCGCCAGCGCGCCAACGCCGACTGGAAGGCCCGCCTCGCCGACCACGAATCGCCGCCCCTGCCGGCCGGGGTGGACGAGGCCCTGACAGAGTTCGTGGAACGCAGGAAGGCGTCGATGGACGACGCCTGGTACTAGGACAGCCGAGAACGAGAACATAGAACCGGAATGAGAACACGAGTAGACGCAGCCGTCATAGGTGGTGGCGTCACGGGCGTCAGCGTGCTGTACCACCTGGCCAGGATGGGCTTGGACAACTGCATGCTCATCGAACGGGCCGAGCTGACGGCCGGATCCACCTGGCACGCCGCCGGGGTCGTCCACACCATCAACTCCGACCCCAACATCGCCACCCTGCAGTCCTACACGTTGGCCCTCTACGACGAGATTGAGGCGCTGTCCGGGGTCTCCTGCGGCATGCGCCGACCGGGAGGCATCTACCTGGCCTCCACGCCGGAGCGCCTCGACTACCTCCGCCTCGAGCGAGCCAAGGCCCGGTACATGGGCATGGACGCCGACTTCATCTCCATGGACGAGGTGAGGCGCCTCAACCCGCTCGTCAACACCGACGAGTACCTGGGCGCCCTCTTCGAACCGGCCGACGGAAGCGTCGACCCTTCAGGCGTTACCAACGCGTACGCCCGGTCGGCCATCCACCACGGTGCCGAGGTGGTCCGGAACAACCCGGTCCACGACCTGACGCAGCGCCCCGACGGCTCGTGGGACGTCCACACAGAGCACGGGGTGATCAACGCCGAGGTGGTCGTCAACGCCGGCGGCCTGTGGGCCCGGGAACTGGGCCGGATGGTCGGCGTGGAACTTCCGCTGCTGCCCATGGAACACCAGTACGTGATCACCGAGGAACTCCCGGAGATCGTCGACCACGGCACCGAGATCGCCGTGACCATCGACTACGAGGGTGGCGTCTACACCCGGCAGGAGGGCAACGGCCTGCTGGTCGGCACCTACGAGAAGGCGGGCAGGCCCTGGTCCGTCGACACCACGCCCACAGACTTCGGGATGCGCCTGCTCACCCCTGACCTGGAGCGGTTCGCAGACCGCATCGAGGTGGCCCAGCAGCGGATGCCGGCCCTGGCCACCGCAGGCATCGCCCGCGTCGTCAACGGCCCGTTCACCTTCGCCCCGGACGGCAACCCGCTCATAGGCCCGGTCCCCGGAATCCGCAACTACTGGGTGGCCTGTGCGGTGATGGCCGGGTTCTGCCAGGCGGGCGGCGTCGGCCTCTGCCTCGCCCAGTGGATCATCGACGGCGAGCCGGAGATGGACGTCTACGCCATGGACGTGGGTCGCTTCGGCAACTTCGCAACGAAGGACTACACGTACCTGAAGTCCCAGGAGAACTACCAGCGACGGTTCATGCTCACCTACCCCAACGAGGAGCTGCCGGCCGCCCGGAATTGGCGCACCACGCCCTCCTACGACGCCCTTGACGCCCAGGGTGCGGTGTGGGGTGCCTCGTTCGGCCTGGAGCACGCCCTCTGGTTTTCCCCGGAGGGGCCCGGACAGGTCGAGACACCGACGTTCCGCCGATCCAACGCATTCGGACCCGTCGCCGAGGAGTGCCGGGCCGTGCGCACCGGTGTCGGCCTCCTGGAGATCGCCAACTTCGCCAAGTACGAGGTGTCGGGCCCCGGCGCAGCCGACTTCCTGGACGGGATCGTGGCCAACCACCTGCCGAAGGTGGGACGCCTCGCCCTCACGCCGATCCTGACACCGGCCGGGAAGTTGGCCGCCGACCTGACGGTGGGTCGCCTGGCCGATGACCGGTTCGTGCTGTTCGGCTCCGGTTCCATGCCGGCCATCACCATGCGGCTGTTCCTGCAGCACCTACCCGATGGGGTTGTGGAGGTCACCGATCTCAGCGAGCACCTGCTGGGCTGGTCCATCTCCGGACCTGACGCCCGAGAGCTGCTGTCCCGCCTGACCGACGAGGACGTCTCCAACCACGGCATGCGGTTCCGCGACCTGCGGGAGATGACCGTCGGTGGCGTGCCGGTCATCGCCGCCCGCCTGTCGTTCACCGGCGAGCTGGGCTACGAGCTGTACTGCACCGCCAACCACCACGAGGCGCTCCGGTCGGCCGTCATGGAGGCCGGACGAGCCGGCGACAGGAACCTGGACGTCACGCCGTTCGGTGGACGTGCCTTCATGTCGCTGCGCCTGGAGAAGGGCTTCGGCGTCTGGAACCTCGAATACCGTCCCGACTTCACCCCCGCCGAGGCTGGCATGGGCCCGTTCGTGAAGGTCGACAAGGCCGCCGCCTTCATTGGCCGGGAGGCGGCCCGGGCCGAAGTGGAACGTGGCCCGACCAGGCGGCTCGTCACGCTGGTCCTGGATGCAGACGACGCCGATGCGATTCACGACGAGCCCATCTTCCACGGTGGCGAGTGCGTGGGCTTCGTGACCTCCGGGGGATACGCCCACCACACCGGCAACAGCGTGGCCCTGGGCTACGTCCCCGACCATCTGGCCGACGGATCAGCCGGCGACGACGGATTCGAAGTCGAGATACTCGGCCAGATGCGGCCCGCCCGCCTCCAGCGGGAACCGCTGTACGATCCCGCCGGCGAGCGGATGCGTGGCTGAGCCTGCCGATCGCCTGTTCCTGAGAACCCAGCAATGCCTCTGAAATGACAAGCATCCGGCGTGGCCACAGCCGCCCGAATAGTAGAGACCTGAGGATATGCAATGAGCGAGAACGAGCGTTACGACGCAATCATCGTCGGCGCCGGGGTGATCGGCTCCGCCATCGCCTTCGAGCTGGCCAAGAAGGGCTGGCGGACCCTGAACGTCGACAAGCTGCCAGCAGCCGGGTACGGCTCGACCAGCAATTCGTGCGCCATCGTGCGCGCCCACTACTCGACATTTGACGGCGTAGCCATGGCCTACGAGGGCTTCTCGTACTGGAAGGACTGGTCCAACTACCTCGATTCCGAAGATGAGCGAGGCCACGCCCTGTACATGCAGTCGGGCACCGTGCTGTTCATGCTGGAGGGGGGCCACCACGAGAAGGTGCTGCCCCTGTTCGACCAGGTCGGAGTGCCCTACGAGATCCTCACGTGCGAGGAGCTGTCCGAGCGCTACCCGTTCTACGAGCACGGCACCCACGGTGAACCGTGCCGCCCCGAGGACGACCGGTTCTGGGCCGAGCCCGAGGGCGAGTTGATCGGAGCGCTGTACACGCCGGACTCCGGCTACGTGAGCGACCCCCAGCTGGCCAGCCACAACCTGCAGCGGGCGGCCGAGGCCAGGGGCGGCGAGTTCCGGTTCAACACCGAGGTCACCGACATCCGCCGGGCCGACGGACGGGTGTCGGGCATCACGCTGGCCGACGGCACCGAGTTGGACGCCCCGGTGGTCGTCAACGTGGCCGGGCCGCACTCGTTCGTCATCAACAAGATGGCCGGCGTCTACGACACGATGAACATCAAGACCAAGGCCCTGCGCCACGAGGTGCACCACGTACCGGCGCCGGCCGGCCTGGACTTCGAGAAAGACGGCCTGCACTCGTCGGACTCCGACCTGGCCATCTACGTGCGACCCGAGTCCGGCAACAATATCCTGATCGGCTCCGAGGACCCGACCTGTGATCCACAGGTCTGGGTGGACGACCCCGACGACTACGACGACGTGGTGTCCGACGAGCAGTGGAACGCCCAGGTCCTGCGCCTGGCCCGCCGCATGCCAGACCTGGGGGTGCCGAACGAGAAGAAGGGCATCGTCGACCTGTACGACGTATCCGACGACTGGATTCCGATCTACGATCGGACCGACCTGGACGGCTTCTACGTGGCCATCGGGTCCAGCGGCAACCAGTTCAAGAACGCGCCGGTGGCCGGCTGGTGCATGGCGGAGTTGATCGAGAAGGTCGAGGGCGGACACGACCACGACGCCGACCCGATCACCGTCACCGGCGTCTACACGGGCCTGGAGATGGACATGGGCTTCTACCGGCGCAACCGAGAGATCAACCCGGACAGCTCGTTCTCGGTCAACGGCTGAGCGGGATAGCCGGCCGGACCGGCTCAGTCCCCGTCGCTCACGATGCGCAAGGCCCGTCGGAACTCCTCACGCGTGTACTCGTCGCCGAGACTCGCCTCGTCGCCGGGTTCTTCGACGAGCACCGGCGGGTCGGCGTCGTACTCGAGGCGCAGGGCACGGCTCATGATGCCGTGCATGGCGTAGGTGCAGACGATGTAGGTCAACTCCAGGATCTCCTCGTCGGACAGGTGGGCCTGGAGGGCTGAGAACACGCCGTCGGGGACGCGCCCGTGCTGGATCGAGAGGGCATCGGTGTACGCCAGCACGGCTCGCTCCGCCTCGTTGAAGCAGGTCGCGGTCTCCCATGCCTCGATGGCCTCGATCTGCTCGTCACCGATGCCGACGGTACGGCAGGCCTTGCGGTGCTGGGAGTAGACGAAACGGCTACCCACGCACCATCCGACCCGGGTCTGGCCCAACTCCCGGAGCTTCGGATCCAGCAGGCGCCTTGGGCTGCGGTAGAGGGCGATTCCGCCGACGGCGTGGTCAAACACGTCGGGAACGAGGGCGAACGTCGACCACCAGTCGCCCGGGGTGCCGGTCGCCGTGCCGGGCTCGTCGACCGGGTCCCGGTCGCCGAACAGCATCTGGAAGATGGGCTGGGCACCGGCATGGAGGTCGGCCCGACGTACCCGGCGGAGGCGTGACATGGCGCCGATGGTAGGACCGGCCCCGTAACCGACCCCCAGTCGGGCGCCGGTCAGCTGATGGGGTTGGGAGGCGACCAGGCCTCGTCGGTCCGGGACCCGGCGACGACCACCCGGGTGCCGAAAATCTTGTCGGTGAGCCGCTGGTCCTTCGAGTCCCAGAGTGGCCAGAGGTAGTCGACGATGAAGAAGACGCCCACGACCTGGTTGACAAGGCTGGGCACCAGCCAGCGCCCGACGCCCCTGGCGCCACCCGGAGGCTCGTCGGTACCGGCGTCGACCAGACGGATGTGGAGCCTGCGCTTGCCGGGCGTCGAGCCCGTCACGCCCTGCCGGTAGCCGAAGAACCAGCCCGACCAGACGACGACGGCCAGCCAGCCCAGCGAACCGATGACAACCAGCCCCCAGCCGAATCCCTGCGAGGCCCCCTTCTCCTCGAGACCCATGACCAGGCCCACGACGAAGGGAACACCCGGAAGGATGGCCAGGCCCACGAAGATCAGGAAGTCCACGATGGCCGCCTTGCCGCGGGACCACCAGGCGGCTGCGGACGGCCGACCTGTTGCCTCGGGCATCGGATGGTGGTCGGTCATGGTGGTGCGTCCCTCTGGATGGTGCCATCGATCGACGGGGCCGTGGACTGCGATGCTACGACCCCTGTCGTCCACAGCACCGCCCCTACAGTGCGGCGGAAATGGCCACCACCTGGAACACCACGCTCACCGCTGACCAGCGCTACTCCTACACAGAGGACGGTGTGGTGCACATTCCAAGCGCCGTCGACGCCGACCTGCTCGCCGCGATCGAGGACCTCGCCGACCGGCAGCTCGCCGACCCGGGCCCCTGGGTCACCGACACCGGTCCTGAACCGGCGGCCGGACGGCTCTTCACCACCCGATACCTGTGGCGCACCGAACAAGCCATGCGACGCTTCGTGTTCGAGTCCGGTATGGCCGAGTTGGCAGCGGCCCTCATGGATTCGCATTCGGCCCGCTTCTACTTCGACCACCTGCTGGTAAAGGATCCGGGTACCGAATCGCCCACCCCGTGGCACCAGGACATCGGGTACTGGCCGTTCCTGGGCTCGCAGATCTGCTCCGTGTGGGTGGCGTGCACCGGGGCCAGCGTGGCCGAGAGTTCGCTGGAGTTCGTGCGGAGCTCACACCGCTGGGGCCGGTACTTCGCACCCGAGTCGTTCACCGGAGAGTCGGCGTGGACGGCCGACTTCGTGGGCGAACGCTGCCCTGACATCGAGGCGGCCCGGGACGACTACGACATCGTGGGCTTCGACGTGGAGCCTGGCGACGCCCTGGTGTTCTCGTCGTGGATCGTCCACGGGTCGCCGGGCAACGCCGGCACGCACAGGCGGACCGCCCTGTCGACCCGCTGGTTGGGCGACGACGCCGTCTGGTCGCCGCACCCCGGTTGCGACCCGAGCGTCACCCAGGACGACACGACGGCGGTTCCGGGTGGGTACCCGGCCGACGACGACAGGTTCCCACTGGTCTGGTCGGCCTGAGGGGCCAGGCACAGGGTCCAACTCCGCCCGCTGACCGTTCAGGCGGGTGGCGCCTCGCCGGACGACCTGGGCACAACAGCTAGGGCCACCACGGCCAGGGCAGCGGCGGCCAGATAGGGCGCCCCCACGGCCACCCGGCCGAACAGCACCCCGGCCAGCAGCGGTCCGACGATCCTGCCCAGCGCTCCAGCGCTCTGCTGGAGGCCGAGGGCCGACCCCCGACCGTCAGCACCCACAGTCTCGACCGTGGCGTTCGAGAGCGTCGGCCCGAACAGCCCCTGGCCCACGACCAGGAGCACCAGGGCGACAGCCAGGCCGGCCCAGCCGCCACCAATGGCCAGCACCACCATGCCCGCAGCCACCAGCGACAGCGCCGCCCGTAGCGCCGGGCGGGTTCCCAGCCGGGCATTGGCCGGTCCCACTATCCGGGTCTGGACGAGCACCATCAACAGCCCGATCGAGGCGAACAGGCCGTACACCGTCGGGTCCCCCACCTCGGGAAAGCGCCGCTCGACCAGCATGGCGAACGTCGCCTCGAACCCGGCGAAGCCGAGCATGGCGATCATGGACAGCACCGCCAGGCGACGCACCGCCGGACCCGCCGCACCCCACAGAGCCAACCGCCCCGGCTTCGGCACGAGCACCGCGGGCGCCGGCCGACCCGACGGCAGGCGCACAAGGGCGACGACGGCGTTGCCTGCGGCGAGGGCCGCTGCCACAAAGAACGGCAGCTCCCGACTGCCCAGCGCTGCGATCGACCCGACCAGGGGCCCGGCCACGAACCCCACCCCGAACGCCGCGGCCAGCAAGCCCAGTAGGCGGGGTCGATCCTCCGGCTCGGCCAGGTCGGCCACCGCCGCCTGGCCCACCGCATACGACGACCCGGAAGCCCCGTCCAGCACCCGACCCAGGAAGAGCACCCACAACGCCCCGGCCAGCCCCGTCACCAGGCTCCCGATGGACGACCCGATGAGGGCCGCGATCAGGACCGGCTTACGCCCGATCCGGTCCGAGAGTCGGCCCCACAGCGGGGCTGCCACCACCTGGGCTGCCGAGAACACGGCGATGACCGCCGCAGCCATCGCCGGTGACGCCCCGAAGTCCTCGGCGTAGAGAGGCAGGACGGGCAGCATGATGCCGAACCCGACCATGTCCAGGGCGACGGTGGCCCACACCACCCCGAAGCCCGCCGGGCGCGCCCGACGCCGGGCACTGGAACCTTCGGCGGGGCGGGTCACGGCGGCGAAGGCTAGCGGCGCCCCATAGGCCCGCCGATAGCCTCGGACGCCAATGAGCCATCCCGACGCCTCGGCGCACGCGCCCGCCCCCTCCATACCCGAGCGCCCCGGCCTCGAGGGCCTCGAGGACCGCTGGGACGCCATCTGGGAGGAACGGGGCACCTACCGCTTCGACCGTTCCAAGACCCGCGCCGAGGTGTTCTCCATCGACACCCCGCCACCCACGGTCAGCGGCTCCCTGCACGTCGGCCACGTCTTCTCCTACACACACACCGACACCATCGCCCGCTACCAGCGCATGTCCGGCAGGGAGGTCTTCTACCCGATGGGGTGGGACGACAACGGCCTCCCGACCGAGCGCCGGGTCCAGAACTACTTCGGGGTGCGCTGCGAGCCCTCGCTGCCCTACGACCCGGACTTCACCGCCCCGGACGACGCCGGCGATCCGAAGGCCATGAAGGAGCGCGGCGACGTGGCCATCAGCCGCCGCAACTTCATCGACCTCTGCCACGTGCTCACCGCCGAAGACGAGCAGGCCTTCGAGGCCCTGTTTCGCCGCCTCGGCCTGTCCGTCGACTGGACCCAGCACTACACCACCATCGACGAGCGCTGCCAGCGCGTCTCCCAACGGGGCTTCCTCCGGAACCTGGCCCGCGGCGAGGCATACCAGATCGAGGCGCCGACGCTCTGGGACGTCACCCACCGCACCGCCGTGGCCCAGGCCGAACTGGAGGACAGGGAACGACCCGGCGCGTACCACACGCTGGCCTTCCACCGGCCTGACGGTGGTGACGACATCCGCATCGCCACGACCCGCCCCGAGTTGGTCGCAGCCTGTGTCGCCCTGGTGGCCCACCCCGACGACGAGCGCTACCAACCTCTGTTCGGCTCGACGGTCACTACGCCGGTGTTCGGCGTCGAGGTGCCGGTTGTGGCTCATGAGTTGGCCGACCCGGAGAAGGGCACCGGATGCGCCATGATCTGCACCTTCGGCGACACCACCGACGTGACCTGGTGGCGCGAGCTGGACTTGGACGTGCGGGCCATCGTCAACCGTGCGGGCCGGATCAACCCCGAACCGCCGCCCGGACTGGACTCCGAAGCCGGTCTAGCCGCCTATGGGCGCCTGGCCGGAAAGACGATCTTCTCGGCCCAGGCGGAGATGGTCGAGATCCTCCGGGAGACCGGCGAGATGGTCGGCGAGCCGGAGGCCGTCACGCATCCGGTCAAGTTCTTTGAGAAAGGCGACAAGCCGCTCGAGATCGTGACCAGCCGCCAGTGGTACATCCGCAACGGCGGCCGTGACGCCTCCCTGCGGGCCGACCTCATCGCCCGCGGCGACCAGATCACCTGGCACCCCGCCTACATGCAGACGCGGTACACCAACTGGATCGACGGCCTCAACGGTGACTGGCTGATTAGCCGCCAACGGTTCTTCGGCGTCCCACTGCCCCTCTGGTACCCGCTTGACGCCGACGGCGAGCCGGTCCACGACGCCCCGATAGTCCCCGACGAGGCCGACCTGCCCGTCGACCCGTCGTCGGATCCGGCCCCTGGTTACGACGAGGCCCAGCGCGGCAGGCCAGGCGGGTTCATCGGCGACACCGACGTCATGGACACCTGGGCCACCTCGTCACTCACCCCGCAGATCGCCTGCGGCTGGGAGGAGGACGACGACCTCTACAGGCGCACCTACCCCATGGACCTGCGCCCCCAGGCCCACGACATCATCCGAACCTGGTTGTTCTCGACGGCCGTGCGCTCGCACTTCGAGGCCGACGCGGCGCCGTGGGCCCACTGCGCCCTCAGCGGTTGGATCCTGGACCCGGACCGCAAGAAGATGTCCAAGTCCAAGGGCAACGTGGTCACACCCGTCGACCTGCTGGAGGCGCACGGGTCTGACGCCGTGCGCTACTGGGCGGCCAACGGCAGGCCGGGCACCGACACCGCCTTCGACGACGGCCAGATGAAGATCGGCCGCCGTCTGGCCATCAAGGTCCTGAACGCCAGCCGGTTCGCCCTGGGATTCGGCACCGGCGACGGAACCCCGCTGGCCATCGACCCGGCGGCGATCACCAACCCGCTGGACCGGGCCATGCTGGAACGCCTCGCCGACCTCGTCGATGAGGCCACCCGGGCCTTCGACGGGTTCGACTACGCCCGGGCACTGGAACGCACCGAGACGTGGTTCTGGACGTTCACCGACGACCACGTAGAGCTGGTCAAGGCCCGCGCCTACGAGGGCGACGAGGCAGGCGCCGAATCGGCTCGCCACGCCCTGCGCCTGGCACTGTCGACGCTGCTTCGCCTGTTCGCCCCGTTCCTCCCGTTCGTGACCGAGGAGGTCTGGTCGTGGTGGCGGGGCGGCTCGATCCACCGCCAGGGGTGGCCGTTGGCCGCCGAGCTGCGGGCCGCGGCGACGGTCGACGACAGATCGGTGGACGCGGCGATCGCCGACGTGGCCGCCGACGCCCTAGCCGAAATCCGGCGCCACAAGACGACAGAGAAGCGCTCCCTGGCCACTCCGGTCATCGCCTGCACGCTGACCGACACCGCCGAACGCCTCGCCCTGCTGCGCCAGGTGCTGGACGACGTGGCCTCCGCTGCCCGGGCCACCGGCATCGACCTGGCCGAGGGCGAAGCGTTGTCGGCCGAGGTCACCCTGGAAGCGCCGGCCGGCTGATCCGCAGGCCCGACGCCCGGTCACACCCACGGGCCGGACGCCCGGTCACGCACCGGCCAGCCCACCGGACGAGAATCGTCGCCATGTCGACCCCACCTGAGTTCCAGACCATCCGGGTCACCTGCGACGGCCGTCGCGGCACCCTGACCCTGAACAGGCCCGACCGGCTCAACGCCCTCTCCAACGAGCTGATGGCCGAGGTGGCCGACGCCGCCGCCTGGTTCGACCACCAGGGCGACCTTCGGGTGGTGGTGGTGCGGGGTGCCGGCCGGGCGTTCAGCGCCGGGTTCGACCTCTCGGTGTTCGGCGACGATGGTCCCTCGCCGGCCGGGGGGCGTGTCCCGGCCGACACCGGACGCCTCATGGCCGACGCGCTGGAGCGCACCTCGCCGGTGCTCATCGCGGCGTTGCACGGCCACGTGGTGGGCGGCGGCCTGGTGGTCGCTGCTGCATGCGACCTGCGCATCGCGACGACCGACGTGTCGTTCTCCATCCCGGAGGTGGACCTGGGGATCCCACTGGCCTGGGGTGGCATCCCCCGACTGGTCCGCGAGATCGGACCGGCGCTGACCAAGGAACTGGTCATGACGTGCCGCCCGTTCGGCGCCGAGGAGGCTATGGCCGCCGGGTTCCTGAACCGGATCGTGGCCGCCGACGCGTTGGACTCGGCGATCGAGGAGATGGCCGAGGCCGTGGCGTCCCGGCCCCGGGTCGCTGTGCTGGCCACCAAGCGCCACGTCAACGCGGTGACCGACCAGATGGTGGGCACCGGTCGGTCGTGGTCCGACGCCGACGGCCTCACCGCGGCGCTGCGCGACCCCGAGGGCCGTGGCTCGCGGGCCGCCTACCTGGAACGCCTGCAGGCCAGAAGAGAGGGGCGGGGCTGAACCGTGCCTATCGCCGACCGCCTGTTCACTAACGGCGCCTTCCACACGCTGGACCCTGACAACCCTGCCGCCGAGGCGCTGGCGTCCTGGCGGGGCCGCATCATCGGCGTCGGCGCCCGGGCCGACCTGGAGGCTCTCACCGGTCCCGGCACCGAGGCGGTCGACCTCGACGGCGCCACCGTGCTGCCCGGCTTCATCGAGACCCACATGCACCCCATCGCCGCCGGCGTCCAGATGCTGGCCCCGCAGATCGGCTACCCGGACTGTCGCACCGTCGCCGACGTTGTCGTCGTACTCCGGAAGGCAGCCTCATCCACGCCTGCCGGTGAGCCCATCCAGGCCTGGGGCTACGACGACTCGCTCATGGCCGAGGACAGGCACCTCACCCGCCACGACTTGAACGCCGCCAGCACCGAGCATCCGATCTTTATCCGGCACATCTCCGGACACCTCTCGTACGCCAACGACCGGATGCTGGAGTTGGCCGGCATCACCGACGACGTCGAGGATCCGGTGGGTGGGCGGTTCCAACGCGAAGCCGGCGGGCGCCCCAACGGCTGCATGGAGGAGACGGCCAACTTCGCCGTCGGCGGCTCGCTTCCCTTCGCCCCACCCGACGTGATGGCGTCCGGGGCCAGGGCCATCTCCGACCACTGCCTGAGCGTGGGCGTCACCTCGATGACAGACGCCGCGGTCATGGCCCCCGAGATGTACGCCGCCTACCAGCAGGGGGTCGACGATCGATCGATACGGGTCCGCACACGCCTATTCCCCGGGTGGCGGTTCGTAGGCGGGCTTCCGTTCCGGACCGGCCTTGGCGACGACCGGCTGTCCATAGGGGCGCTCAAGTTCATTTCCGACGGCTCGATCCAGGGTTACACGGCATGCCTCTGCAAGGGCTACCACGACCGTCCCGACGTCAACGGCACCGAGGTCATCCCTTCCGCCGAGTTGATCAGGCTGGTCACCGATGCCCATCTCAGGGGTTGGCAGGTGGCGGTGCACGCCAACGGCGACCAGGCCATCGACAACACCCTGGACGCCTTCGAGGCGGCGCTCGAGGCCGAGCCCCGCGATGACCATCGGCACCGCATCGAGCACTGCCAGACGGCGCGCGAGGACCAACTGGAGCGAATGGCCCGCCTGGGCGTGATGGCGTCGGTGTTCGCCAACCACATCTGGTACTGGGGCGACCGCCACCGGGACCGGTTCCTCGGCCCGGAACGGGGCTCGCGCATCGACCCGCTGGCCAGTTTCAGCGACCACGGCATCGTCCACGCCCTGCACTGCGACATGCCTGTAACGCCGCTCAACCCGCTCTTCACCATCTGGACGGCCGTGAACCGCATCACCCGGGACGGCAAGCTGCTCGGCCCCGAGCAGCGGGCCCGGGTGGCCGACGCCGTGGCCGGCTACACGTCTGCCGCCGCGATCCTCAACATGGAGGAGCACGACAAGGGAACCCTGGAGGTCGGCAAGCTGGCCGACCTGGTGGTGCTGGACGCCGACCCGTTCGCCGTCGACCCGATGGAGATCGCCGACATCACCGTCCGGGCCACCGTGGTGGGCGGCACCACCGAGTTCGAGGCCTGATCCTGCAGGGGCCGGTGCTCGCCAACTCCTCCCGCCGGGCGGAACCAGCCGCTCAGCGGCCGGGGTGCTCTGCTCAGCAGCGGCCGATCAGTTGGTGGTAGAGCGACTCGTGGATCACGTCCGTGAACACGTTGCCGGTCACAGGGTGTGATCCGAACTTCGCCACCACCAGGTCCTTCTCCGGATGGCAAAACAACCGCTGGCCGTGAACCCCCATCGGCATGAACGCCCCCATGACCTGCTGCATGTTCCAGCAGTGCCGGTGGAAGGTCCAGCCCTCCCGGGTGGCATAGCCACCGCCGCTGCCCGGGTACGGCTCGCCGCCAGCCGCCAGGTCGTCGGCCACAGCCGCCGGAATGGCCTGTCGCTCGTCGGTCCCATGGCCGACCCGTCCCGAGCGGGACAGCATCCGGCCGAACCGGGTCAGATCCCGCACCGTGCACGACATGCCGCCGGACGACACTGCTATGCCGCGGTTGTCGAGGATCACCGCAGCGTCGTCGGCAGCGCCCATGGGACCCCAGATGCGTTCGGACACACCGTCGACCCACCGCTGACCGGTGGCCCGGGCGGTCGCCCAGGCCAGCACGTCGGTGATAACCGACTTGTACAGGAACGGCCCGCCAGGTTCTGTCTCCCTCTCGGTGAAGCCGAGGATGGCGTCGTGGATACCGTCGGGACCGTCCCAGTTCGCCGGCACCGGCGTGAACGCCATGGCCACCCCGTACCGCATGATGTCGGACCGGTTGTCGCTGTAGTCCTCGACGAAGCGGATTCCGTCGGTCATGTCCAATGCGTGGGCGACCGTCACCGGAGCAAACGCCGTGTCGGCCAGATCGTCTACGTGGTCGACCAGCAGGTCGTCGAGGGCAATCGCCCCGTCCTCGACAGCCAGCAGGGCCAGGACCCCGGTGACCGTCTTGGTCATGGAGAACATGGCGTGCCGCGTCGACGGCCCCATGCCGTTGAAATACCGCTCAAGCACCACCTGACCCCGGTGCAGGATCAGAAATGCATCGGTGTAGGTGCCGCGCAGCATCTCGTCGAGCGTCCAGTTACCCCCGTCCCCGTCGTCGATGGCCAGGTCGTCGAGGTCGATTCCCGTCTCGCCAGAGGCGGCCACGGGGAGTGGCTCGGCCGGGCCGAGTCCCCGGCTGATCCGTCCCGATGCACGCAGTTCGTCCATGTGGGTGAGCGACCACCGGATGTTGGGCCACGCGGTCCAATTCCCGTGGTGGACCCACTTGTCGTCCGGCGGCGGGTTGCCGACCATCAGCCCGTGCTCGGCCGCCGTGAGGGGTTCGGGCAGCACGTCCAGCTCGGTCGGACGGGGCCGTCCGGTCTCGGGGCTGATCATGGTCACAACGAGCTTCGGGGTCAGCATGGTTACGGTGCCTCCCGGCTCCCGGCACGGTCGTGGCCGACAGCACACGCGTCGAGGGCCGCCATTAGGTCCCCGGGGTCGATGGTTCCCGGGGTGGCGATGGCTACCAGCCTTCCGGAGGCCGGGCCATCGACCGACTCGACCGTGACCCGGCCTCCGGCAAGGTGAACGGCGACATGCCTGCCGTGCCCATCGGTGACGATGGCCTTGGCCCGGAGCAGCAGGTGGGCATTGTCGGCCAACATGGAGACCAGTAGTCCCACGTCGACCGGACCAGCGGCCTGCCACGTGGTGGAGACAACCGCAACGTCCAGCGCGTCGGTGGGCGTGGGTTCAACGGCGTCCAGGCCGCCCAGCACCAGTGGCACCCACCGGTCGTCGTCGGACGCCTCCACCACGGGGGTGTCCGGGGCAACGTCAGCGCACCAGGCACGGGCCGCGGAACCGCCGTCGGCAGCGACGTCCGCCTTGGTCACCACCAGCAGCTCGGCGGCGGCGGCCTGCCGTCGCACCAGCGGCCCGTAGGTGACATGACAGGCCCTGTCCACCACGTCAACGGCGTCGATGGCCACCACCACGCCGTCCAGCCGCAGGCGTCGCCGATCACCGTAGGCGGCGACCCGGTCCGGTTCGGCCACGCCGCTGGCCTCGATCACCAGCCGGTCCGGCGGTCGGTCCGAGAGCACCAGGTCACGCAGGGTCACACCGAGCGAGTCACCGATGGAACAGCAGACGCAGCCGTTGGTGAGCTCCACAGTGTCGCCGTCCCGGGCCGCCACCAACTCGGCATCCAGGCAGACCTCACCCACGTCGTTGACGACCACGGCGATGCGCTCGCCGTCGCCCGCCGCCCTGAGCAGCCGGTTCAGCAGCGTGGTCTTGCCGGCACCCAGCCAGCCGCCCAGCACCACCATCGGGATGAGCTTGGACCCGGCCTCGGGTCCGGCGGCCCCCCGGACAGCAGAACCGCCGGTCATCGGCCGGTCACAGATGGGCCATCCGTCAGTGGTCGGTGGCTCATCAGCCGGTCAAGCATCTTCGAGCGGATACACCCGGCCGCCCAGCACGGTGGCCAGGATGCCGATGTCGGGCCAGGCCGCCGGGTCGACCTCGAACGGATCGGCGTCCAACACGGTCAGGTCGGCCAGCTTCCCGGACGCCAGGGAACCGATCTCGTGATCCAGCTTCAGCTGCCACGCTGCCTCGATGGTCACCGCCGCCAGGGCGTCGTACGAGCTCAGGCGTTCCTCCGGGGCCAGCACCACGCCCGTGCCCGACATCCGTGTGGCCAGGATCGACGCACCGAGCATCGGCTGCAGCGGCCCCATCGGCAGGTCCGAGTGCAGCGCCACGCTCATACCGTTGCGCCGGGCCGATCCCACCCTGGTCATCAACGAGGCCCGTTCGGTACCCAGGCCATCGGCCACGAACTGGTCGCCGAAGTAGCGGAGGTAGTACCCGTTCACCTGCACAGCGCAGCCGAGGGCGGCGGCCCGACGGGACTGGGCCTGGGTCGAGATGCCGAAGTGGTGCAGCACCGTCCGGTGGTCGAACCGGGGCTTCTCGTCCAGCAGTTCGGCGACTGCGTCCAGCACGGCGTCCACGCCGAGGTCACCGGTGACGTGGACGTTCACCTGCTTACCTGCATGCCAGAAGGGCCGGATGTGGTGGGCGATGCGGTCCGGGTCAGCCATCCATGCGCCCTCGTGGCCGTCGATGAAGCCGGGTTCCCGAAGTTGCATTATCTGACCCATGAAGGCCCCGTCGGCGAAGAACTTGCCGGCATGGAGGAACCTGATGCGCTCCGAGGCGTGCTCATCCAGGGCCGCCATACGGTCCTCGGCCTCGGACCCGAATGCCCGCTTGAATGCCGCCACCTGGGGGATCAGGTACTGGCGGAACGGCACGTGGTCGCCTTCGTGGACCTGGGCCAGCACCTCCAGCTCCCGGTCGGGCAGGGCCATGCCTCCGAAGCCGGCATCGGCAATGGTCGTCACACCGCCGCGATGCACCAGCGCGGCAACGTCCTCCATCAGCACCTCGAACCGTCCGTCGGCGAACAGGTCCTCCCGCAGGGTGTTCAGGCCCCAGGCGAGCCCGGACTCCCACAGCCGACCCGCCTCGAGGTCGATGTGCGGGTCCCAGGCCGCCCCCTCTGCGGCATCCAGCCACTCGAGGGCCGCTCCGTTGCACCAGAGCTCGTGGAAGCACCTGGCCCACACGACGATCGGCCGGGTGGTCGAGATGGCATCGAGGTCGGACCGGCTGATCGAGCCGTGGTACTGCTGCTGCCAGCCGTACGTCACGAACGGCTGGCCGGAAGGGTGGGCGGCCTCCAACCCGGTCAGCCGGGTCCGGTAGGCCTCGTGTCCGACGGTGGCCTCGACGCCGCCTCCCGGCAGATCCCACGACTCGGGCGTGATCCACTCGGTCGCCAAGAGGATCGCCATGAGCGCCGGGTGCACGTGCGGGTCGATGAGCCCGGGCAGGAGGAAGGCATCGGCGAACCGGTCGTCGACCCGGTGCTCGTGGGCGTCCAGCCAGGGCCGGAGCGTCTCAAGCGTGCCGACCTCGATGATCCGGCCCCCCCGTACGGCCACCGCGGTCGCCTCGGGCAGCGACGGGTCCATGGTGTGTACCCGTCGCGCCGTGTAGACGGTGATCATCGGTGGATCCCACCGTCGTAACCGACGGCGGCCAGGGCCAGTCGGCGGAAGGCCGCGATCGTGTCGTCGTCGAGTTCCTGTCCGTCGAGAACGGCCCGGTAGTAGATGGGGCCCAGGAAGAACTGCTCGAGGTGGTCGATGTCGATGTCGCCGTCGATCTCACCCCGGTCGATTGCCCGGGCCAGTACCTCCCTCATCGTGTTCCACGACGAACGGCGGTCGGCAGCCATGGCCGCGCCGATCTCCGGATCGTGTGTGGAGACCTCCATGAGGCTGACGGCGACCGGCCGGAAGCCCTCCGCGCTGTAGGTGGCCCGCCGGTCTGAGTACCACTGGTCGAGCTCTGCGGCGAAGTCCCCCACGTCGTCGACCATGGCCCGTGCGCCCCACCTGTCCATCACGGCCCGGAAGATGGCCTTCTTGTCCGACCAGCGCCGGTAGATCGAAGTCTTGGACACCCGGGCCTCGGACGCCAGGCGGTCGGTGGTGAAGGAGGCCAGCCCGCCGTCGGCCAACAGCCGTATGGCAGCGTCGAGGATGGCTTCGCCACCGGGATCGACGCCCAGGGGATCCTCCACAGTCACCTGATCGTCTCCCTAGGCCATTGCGCCTGATGAGTCAGTGCCATATCGTAGATATTTCGGTTGCGATCACCGTGTTCACCCCACCAGTCAGGGGCCGACCCTCCGGTGCAAACCATCGGGTCGGGGCTTGATCGGTTCGAGGGGGGAATACAGTACCGTACCGTACCTATCAATGGGTTAACGGCAGATCGCCCGCTTCGGCTGACGCTCTGCCGTTTCTAACTCATCAATTCATATGGAGGGGATCTGTTTCCATGAGTACTCGACTGCGTTGGTTGACCGCGCTGGTGGCGACTTTCACGCTGCTGGCTGGTGCCTGTGGCTCCGATGAGGCTGCTCCTGCGGCTACGACTGCTGCTCCTGCGGCTACGACTGCTGCTCCGGCTACGACTGCTGCTCCGGCTCCTGAGGAGGTCGGCACGGTTGGTGACCATTTGGGTGATGGTTCGTTGGGGACCATTGAGGTGGGTTCCGGTGAGGAGATCCAGATCCGTTCGCTGAACGCCATTTCCGGTGATGTGGCGTTCCTGGGTATTCCGAACCAGCGCGGCGTCGAGATGGCGATCGCGGACTACGGGCCGATCGGTGGCCATGACGTGTCGATGGGTACCGGTCTGGACGACCTGTGCAGTGCTGACGGTGGCCAGGCGGCCGCTCAGACGATCGTGGCCGACGAGGACGTTGTCGGTGTGATCGGCACGTCGTGTTCGGGTGCGGCGGCTGCTGCGGCGCCGTTGATCTCCGAGGCCGGCATGGTGATGATCTCGGGTTCGAACACCAGCCCGTCGCTGACCAGTGACCTGGCCGGCACGGCAGGTTCAAACAACTATCCCGGCTACTACCGCACAGCGCACAACGACCTGTACCAGGGCGCGGCGGCCGCGAACTTCGCCATTGACGTGCGCGGCGTGAGCACGGCTGCGGCCATCCACGATGGAGACCCGTACACCCAGGGCCTGGCTC
>JAKURY010000028.1 GCA_022452145.1 Acidimicrobiales bacterium
CCGCATGTCGCACGCCGTAACCATGTCGACCGCCCCGCCGATACAGCCGCCCTGGACGGCTGCCAGGACCGGCATCCGGGCCTTCTCGAAGACCGAGAACGTCTCCTGGAGGTGCAGGACGTTGGCCCGCAGGTTGGCCCGTAGGCGACCCGTCTCGCCCTCGGGACGAGTGCCGCCGAATACTGAAAGGTCCATGCCGGCAGAAAAGTGGCGTCCGGTGGAGGCCAGCACCACCACCCGGGCCTCCCCGGAGGCGTCTAGGTCCCGCATCAGGGCCGGGAGCTCGTCCCAGAATGCGGGGACCATGGTGTTCAGTTGCTCGCCACGGCTAAGGGTGACCGTGGCGACGCCGCCGTCTAACTTGACGTCGAAGCAGGTGTAGCCGTCGCTCATGGCCCGGACGGTACCCCCGGGTTCCTCGTCCCACCCGATCGGAGCGGTGGACGCCACGGTCAACCCAGGATCGACTCGGCCACGGCCACCAGGTCGTTTTCCGGCCGGGCTCCCAGGTGGCTAATCACCTCGGCCGCAGCGATACTCCCCAGCCGGGCCGCGTGGGCTAGGTCGGCTCCCTGACTGAGGCCGTAAAGGACCCCGGAGGCGTACAGGTCGCCGGCCCCCGTGGTGTCGACAACGGCGTGGAGTTCGTCGGCCACCACTGGGATCCGTTCGGACCCGTGGACGACCAGCGACCCCTGCCGTCCCAGCGTCACAAAGGCTAGGTCCACCTCGCTGGACACGGCATCGATCGCCACGTCCACGTCGTCCACCTGGAACAGCGAGCACATCTCGTTGCCGTTGCCGAACACTACGTCCACCCGGTCGGCCAGCAGGCCCCGCCACTCGTCGCGGTGCCGGTCCACGCAGAAGCCGTCAGAGAGGGTGAGCGACACCGTCCGACCGGCGGCCCTCGCCAGATCCATGGCGTGGCGGATCGCAGCCTTGGCCTCCTCGGTGTCCCACAGGTAGCCCTCGCAGTACAGGTGGGAGGCCGACGCCACCAGGTCCGCGTCGACGTCTGCGGTCGAGAGGTGGGATGAGATCCCGAGGTGGGTGTTCATCGTGCGCTGGGCGTCCGGGGTCACCTGGATGAGGCAACGGGCCGTCGGCTCGCTCCCCGCCTCGCCCGGCACCTCAAAGCCGACGCCCACGTGGCGAAGGTCGCGCCGGAAGACCTCTCCCAGGAAGTCGGCGGCGACCTTGCCGATGTATGCGGCCCGACCGCCGAACGAGGCCACACCGACCATGGTGTTGGCCGCCGAACCCCCCGACTCCTCCAGCCCGGGTGGCATGGCGGCATAGAGCTCCACGGCCCGTGCCCGGTCGATGAGTGTCATCGAGCCCCTGGCCAGGTCGTGCTCGTCGATGAAGTGGTCGTCGACCTCGGCCAGCACGTCGACGATGGCGTTGCCCACCCCGACGACGTCGAGCGTGGCTTCTCCCACGTTGCTCCTCCCTGGTCCGGTCGATCCGCCGAACGGTCCGACGGCGGACCATCATGCCCGCTGCCGGGTCGGCGAGGGGCGTCCGGTGGGCCGGTACGCTCGCCCGCCATGTCCGACCACCGCCTTTCCCGCGACGTCCTGCCCCGTCACTACGCCTTGGAGCTGCGTCCCGACCTCGATGAGCACACCTTCACCGGGACGGTGGCTATCGACGTGGAGGTGGCTACGGCCACCGACCGGATCACATGCAACGCCGCCGAGCTCGTGGTCCTCGACGCTGCGGTCATCGTCGACGGCGAACGGACGGCCCTCTCGGCGTCGCTCGACGAGGCCGCCGAACGGCTGGTCCTGTTGGCGCCGTCGCCGCTGGCCCCCGGTAGGGCCCGCCTCGAGCTGGCCTTCAGCGGCCTGCTCAACGACCGGCTGCGGGGCTTCTACCGCAGCACGCTGGTCGGCGCCGACGGCGTCGAGCAGACCATCGCCACCACGCAGTTCCAGTCCACCGATGCCCGCCGGGCCTTCCCCTGCTTCGACGAGCCCGACATGAAGGCCTCGTTCGGCGTCACGCTGGTCGTACCGGAGGACCTCCTGGCGGTCTCCAACGGCGCAGAGGTGTCCCGCACGCCTCTCGGCGACGGCACCGACCGGGTGGTCTTCGCCGACACCATCGAGCTGTCCACCTATCTTGTGGCGTTCGTCGTCGGACCCATGGAGGCCACCGACCCGGTCGACGTCGACGGGGTACCGGTCCGGATCATCCACCCGCCGGGACGCGGCGACCAGACGGCATTCGCCCTGGAGGTGGCCGCCCACTCCCTGCGATGGTTAGCCGACTGGTACGGCATCGACGTCCCGGGAGGCAAGGTCGACCTGGTTGCACTCCCGGACTTTGCTTTCGGGGCCATGGAGAACCTGGGTTGCATAACGTTCCGTGAGGTGCTTCTGCTGGTCGACCCGGAGTCGGCCGACCAACGGGAGTTGGAGAGCGTGGCGTCGGTCCTGAGCCACGAGCTGGCCCACCTCTGGTTCGGCGACCTGGTCACCATGCGCTGGTGGAACGGCATCTGGCTGAACGAGGCCTTTGCCACCTTCATGGAGATGAAGGCGGTGGAGGCCTGGCGGCCCGACTGGGACGTGTGGGCCGGCTTCGGAGCTGCACGGGCAGCGGCGCTGGACGTGGACGCCCTGGCCTCCACGCGGCCCATCGAGTATCCGGTGGTGACCCCGGCAGACGCCGAGTCCATGTTCGACGTGCTCACCTATCAGAAGGGTGCGGCGGTGGTGAGGATGCTGGAACAGTTCCTCGGCGAGGAGGCGTTCCGGGACGGAGTGCGTCGGTACCTGGCCGACCACCTCGGGGGGAACACCGACAACGAGGACCTCTGGGTGGCACTCGAGACGACCACCGGGCAACCGGTCGGCGACCTCATGCATGACTGGATCTTCAGGGGCGGGTTTCCGCTGGTCGAGGCCACCGTCGACGACGGCAGGTGCACTCTCTCCCAGCGCCCCTTCCGCTACGACGGCCTTGACGACGGCAGCCGATGGCAGGTCCCGGTGAGGCTCAGGACCACGGCCGGCGAACAGCGGGTGCTCCTTGGCGACGACCCGGTCGTCGTGGACCTGGCGGGCACGCTCGTCACCGTCAATGCCGGTGCCGCCGGCTTCCACCGCTCCGGGATGGACGCGCCTCATGACCCTGGGCGGCTCACCGCCGTGGAACGCTCCATGACCGTCGACGACCGGTGGGCCGCCACGCTCGCTGGCAGGCACGATCCGGCAGCGTTCGCCGGGTTCGCCGCATCGTTCGTCGATGACCCTGACCTGGCCGTGTGGCAGGCCGTTCTGCGTGGCATCGGGACGCTGGACCTCGTGGCACCGGAGCGCCACCGGACGCTCGCCTCGGAGGCGGGCGGCCTCCTGACGGGCATAGTCGGTCGGCTGGGCTGGGCACCAGCCGACGGGGAGGACGACCGGACCCGGCAGCTACGGGGCGTCGTGCTCGCCGCTGCCGGCACGCTGGCCGACGACCCCGGGGTCATCGCCGAGGCGCGACGACGTTGGTCGTCCGGCGGATCCGCCGATCCGGCTGTCGACGGCGCTGTCGTAGCCGTGGTGGCGACACACGGGGACGGTGCCGACCGGGCCGAATGCCGTAGGCGGTTCGAGGCGTCGGGGAGTGCCCAGGAGGAGCAGCGCCACCTCCGGGCGCTGGCCCTGTTCGGCGGCCTGACCGAGGTGGAGGCACTCCTGGGCGAGGTCCACGACGGCACCGTCCGCACCCAGGACGCCCCCTTCCTGCTCCGGTCGCTGCTGGCCCACCGACACCACCGGGCCGTCGCCTGGCGCTCGGTCACGGACCACTGGGAGGACCTCACCGGTCGGCTGCCGTCCAACAGCATCGCCCGGATGCTCGAGGGCGTCCGGGCCCTGGTCGGAGCCGGGATCGACCCGGAGGTGGACCGCTTCCTGGACGACCATCCGGTCCCCCAGGGGGCGTTGATGGTCGCCCAGCACCGCGAGCGGCGTGGGGTCAACGTACGCCTCAGGACCCGGCTCCTGGGCTGACCCACCGCAGGTCCCGGCGGGTAGCCGTCGGATCAGGGCAGGTCGAGGTCCAGGTGGAACGACCCGTCCCGTCCCACCAGGGTCGCCACCAGGACATGGTCGCGTCCCCGTGGGTCGGTGGCCGTGCAGGCGAAGGCCTGGCCCTCGCGGGCCACCCGGGCGGCCGGTGTGCAGGCCACGACGTTCACCACGCCCAGGTCGGACTCCAGCCGGGCGGCCGCCTCGGCAGCCACGTCGACGGCGTCGACGACCTCGATAGGGGACTCCACCCGGATCCGACCGTCGATGGCAGGTCTGTGGACCAGGACCGGAATCTCCACACCGGAGAGGATCGCCGTGCAGGCCACTGGACCCAGCCTGTCGGGATCCGGATCTCCGCAGTCCACGCCCTCGACGACCTCCGGATGCTCCGGCACGAGCACGGCTGGCACCATCGCCTCGATCGCTTCCAGGTCGAAGTCGGGCGCCCCGTCGCTTCCACAGCCGGCGGCCAGCACCGACACCACGAGGACGACCGACGCGGCCCCTGTGCGATTCCTACGCCGGAGGCCCGAACCGGTCACTCCCAGGCGGAGGCGAATGCCAGGGCCTCGTCCCACGACGCCCCCGCATCCAGGAGGCCCTTGGACTGCATGACCTGCCTGGGCCGGTTCATGCCCAGGGCTGCGGTGAACCGACCGTCCCGACCGTAGAAGGCAGCGAAGCGGTGCTCGGCGGTCGAGCCCGCCACCACGCGGACCTCGTCGTCGGTGTGCGGCCTGCCGGCCAGCTGCACCTTCCGGTCGTACTGGTCGGTCCAGAACCATGGCACGGGTGCGTATGGCGTCGCCTCCTCGTCGGACTGCAGCAGCCGGCGGGCAGCGTGGACGCCCTGCTGGACTGCGTTGTCCCAGTGTTCCACCCGCATCACCTCTCCGTAGCGCGGGTTCGGCCAGCGGGCCACGTCGCCGGCGGCCGCCACGTCGGGTGCGGCCAGGCAGGTCTCGTCGCAGACCACCCCGTCGTCCAGGGTCAGGCCCGAACCCTCCAGCCAGTCGGTGTTGGGTACCACGCCGATTCCCACGACCAGCAGGTCGGCCTCCAGGGTCGCTCCGTCGGCCAGGCGCACACCGGCCAGCCGGTCGTCGCCCAGCACCTCGTCGACGCCCACGCCGGTTCGCAGGTCCACGCCGTGTCGTCGGTGGACGTCGGCCATCACGGCGCCCATCTCAACTCCAAGCACCCGTCCGAAGGGGGCTTCCAGGGCCTCCACCATGGTCACCTCGGCTCCACGGCCGATCGCCGTGGACGCCACCTCGGCACCGATGAAGCCGGCCCCGACGACGACGACCCGTCTGGCGCCGTTCGCCAGGGCGTCCCGGATGGCCTCGGCGTCGTCGCGGGTGCGCAGGGTGTGCACGCCGGCCAGGCCGACGGTCCCGGGCAGGTTCCGACACCGGGCCCCCGTGGCGATGAGCAGGCCGTCGTACGGTTCGGCGACACCGTCCACCTCCAGGGTCCGGGTGGCCACGTCGAGCCCTGTGGCCCGGCATCCGAGGCGCATTTCCAGGCCCAGGTCAGCCAGCTTCTCAGCCGTTGTCAGGGGGAGGCGGTCGTCGTCCAGGTCGCCGGCCAGGAACTTCTTGGACAGCGGTGGACGGTCGTAGGGCGCGTGGGGCTCGTCGCCGATGAGGCTGATCCGGCCTTCGAAGCCGTCGCGGCGCAGGGTCTCGGCAGCCCAGTAGCCGGCCAGGGAGGCTCCGACGATGCTTACCGAGCCACGCACCGTGGGTCAGTCCTCCACGGAGATGGCCTGCTTGGGGCAGCGCTGGACGGCTTCTGCGACGGCGGCCCGACGATCCTCGCCGGGGTTCTCCTCCAGGACGTAGAGGAAGTCGTCGTCGCGCACCTCGAATACGTCCGGAGCGATCTGCATGCATATGGCGTTGCTCTCACAAAGGTCGAAGTCGACGACTACTCGCATGGCGTCCCCTCCCGGGTCGGTTGGTGGCCCGCCCGCGGCGGCCCTGGCTGACGGTCAGATCGTAGGCAATGGCGGGCGGTCAGGGCTTGTCCGCACCGACCACCCACATGGCGAAGTACTGGGCGCCGCCGCCGTAGGCGTGGCCGAAGGCCCGTCGGGCACCATCCACCTGGTGGTCGCCGGCCATACCACGGACCTGCAGGGCGGCCTCGGCGAACCGGATCATCCCGGAGGCGCCGATCGGGTTCGACGACAGCACTCCACCCGAGCAGTTGACCGGCAGGTCGCCGCCGTCCAGGCGGGTCGCGCCCTCTTCGACCATCCGCCACCCCTGGTCCCGCTCTGCGAACCCGATGCTCTCCAGCCACATCGGCTCGAACCAGGAGAACGGCACGTACATCTCGACGACGTCGATCTCGGCCCGGGGATTCGTGATCCCGACCTGGCCGAACACGTCCGCGGCGCAGTCCCGGCTGGCCTGCGGGTCGACCTCGTCACGGCCCGGGAAGTTGTTGGCCTCGGATCGCATGGCCGTTCCGTGTACCCAGGCCACCGGCCCTGACGAGGCGTCGCCGGCCGCCTCGTCCCCCAGCACCATCGCGCATGCCCCGTCCGAGGACGGGCAGGTCTCCGAGAAGCGGATCGGATCCCACAGCATCGGCGCCTCCACCACCTGGTCGAAGGTCAGGTCGTGCTGGTGGAGGTGGGCGTACGGGTTCAGGAGGGCGTTCTGGCGATCCTTGAAGGCCACCATGCAGCCGATCAGGTCCGGGGCTCCGGAGCGGGCCATGTACTGGCGGATGATCGGCGAGAAGTAGCCGCCCGCGCCAGCGTTTATGGAGACCGAGAAGGGCTGTGGAAGCGAGAGAGCCCAAGTGGCGTTGGACTCGGACTGCTTCTCGAAGCCGACGGTCAGGACCCGTCGATGGATCCGCGCCTGGACCAGCGAGGTGGCGACCAGCGCCGTAGAACCGCCGACCGACCCGGCCGTGTGGACCCGCAGGATCGGCTTGCCCACACAGCCGAGGGCATCGGCCAGGTACAGCTCTGGCATCATCAGGCCCTCGAAGAAGTCGGGCGCCTTGCCGATCACCACGGCGTCGATGTCGGCCCAGACGAGGCCGGCGTCCTCCATCGCCCGAAGGGCGGCCTCCCGGACGAGGCCCGCTATCGAGACGTCGCCGCGGGTGGACCGGTAGTGGGTCTGACCCACCCCGAGGACCGCCGTGCGTTCGGCGCCCACCGCTACTCCCCCTCCATCACGCAGACCAGGTTCTGCTGCAGGCAGGGTCCGGACGTGGCATGGGCGAGGGCCCGGTCGGCGTCGCCCGACGAGATGCGTCGTGCGGCCTCGGCGATGCGTACCAGGCCGGCGGCCATGAGCGTGTCGGCGGCCAGCGCTCCGCCCGACGGGTTCACCAGGGTGTCGGCGTCCAGGCCCAGCTCGGAGGCCAGGATGTGCTCCTGGCTGGTCGTCGGACCGTGCAACTCGACGATGTCCAGGCGGTCGTCACCCGCTCCGGCCCTCGCCGCCGCAAGGGCGGCCGACGGAGCCCGGGTGAGGTCCCGCACGCCCAGGGCGTGGGCGTCGATGCGGTGATCGATTCCGCGGATCCATGCCGGTCGATCGCTCAGCGACCGGGCCCGGTCCCCAGCGGCGAGGACCACGACGCAGCCGCCGTCGGCCTCGGCTGCAATGTCGGATGGGCGTAGCGGGTCGGCCACCACCGGCTCGGCCATCACCCCGGCGACCGTTGCCCCGGCCGAGGCCCTAAGGGCGTTGGGGTTTCCGACGGCGTGGTGCTGGCTCCGCACGGCGATCTCGGCCAGCCCCTCGGCGCTCACGGCACCCGACTCCAGCAGCAGGCGGGCCTGCAGGGCGGCCACCGCGTGGGCATCGGGCCACAGCGGGGCCACCGTGTAGGGGTCCAGCTGCACGGCCAGCACGTCGCGCCGCGACCCGGGCGATGACTTGCCGTAGGAGTAGACGAGGGCCGTGTCCACCTCGCCCACCTGGAGCTTCACCCACGCCTCGTAGAGGGCGAAGGCCCCGTCCATCTCGACGTGGCTCTCGCTGATCGGGGGGAACGCCCCCACGGCGTCCAGCGTCTGTACGAACGAGAAGCCCTGGCCGGCCAGGAAGTCGCTGCTCCCCGAACAGGTGAAGCCGATGTCGGCCTGGGTGAGGCCGACGGCTCCCCGTGCCTCGTTGATGAGGGGCACCATGAGCTGGACGTCGGTGGTGAAGGTCAGGGCCTCCACCTGGTGCACGGCCGACGAGACCACGGCGACCTCACGCACCGCTGTCACCGCCGTCAGCGTCGTCATCGTCGGCGGCCGCCTGCTTCGCCCCCCAGGCCCGGTTCCCGGCCTCGGCGATCGGAACGTCAGGCTCACCGGTGGGCTCCCAGTGGAGGACGTTCTCGGCCGTGTCCCCAAGCTCCCCGTCGGGCTTCCACACGGCACGGACCCGCATGCCGATCCGCACGTCCTCGTTGGCACAGCCGGCAACCAGTCCCAGGAAGCCGATGTCGGCGCCGTCCAGGTGGATCCACGCGCTGACGTACGGGACCGGCAGGTCTCTGCGACCCGGGATGGGTAGGTGGGTGACGCAGAAGCTGCCCACGTGTCCGATGTCTGCCAGGTCCACCATCTCGTCGGCCACCACGCCGTTGCGCGGGTCGACGCCCCGGGGCGGTACGAACACGGCGCCGTCGACCGGCGACCGGTTTCCGAGGATCCGCTTCTCTCCGTAGGCACGCAGGTACTGCTGGGCCGCAGCGCTGGGGATGAAGTCGTACTCCAGGCGTATGGGCGTCCGTACGGATCGCACCGGTTCGACGTCGCGGATCGAGGGTGGCAGGACCACCCCTACGCCGTCGGAGGCCTCAGCGGGGATCGGCGTGTCGGTCACCGGTGCGCCGCCGTCACCTGGTCGACGGGCACGAACCCCGCCAGGTCCGTGATGTGGCCGACCCGGTCGTCCTTCCAGGCGGCCTCCACCCGCAGGCCGGTGGCCAGCCCATCGGGGGAGTCGACCATGACACCGTGGAGCATCGGCGTGTCAGCACCATCCAGGAGGACCAGGGCCAGGCCGTGGGGCACCTCCCAGGGGGATCCGGGACGGGGCGGATCCACCCACGTCCACGACACGATCGTCCCGGTGGAGGCCACCTCAACCACCTCGGTAAGCGGCTCGCTGGTCACCGGGTCGTACTCCACGGGCGGCACCATCACCGTGCCGTCGGACCGTCGGATGCCCAGCAGCACCGCCTCGCGGAGGCCGGTCAGGAAGGCGCCCACGACCGGCCCGGTGGTGCGTATGAACGGGTACTCGATGACCAGGTCGGCCCGCAGGGCTGAAGGCCCGGGCGCGTCCGGTCCGGTCATCGCTCGACCGGGTCCATGGCCGGCATCTCCCTGGTCCGCCTAGAAGTCGACGACCTGGCGGATGACGTCGGCATCGCCCATGCATGCCATGGCGTCGTTGATCTCGTCGATGCGGATCCGACGGGTGATCATCCCGTCCAGGTCCAGGCGTCCGGCCTTGTACAGGCCCAGGAAGCGGTTGAAGTCGGTACGCACGTCGGCCCCGCCGTACATCGAGCCGATGAGGGTCTTCTCGGAGAAGAACATCTCGAAGGCCGAAAGCTCGAAGGTCTCCTCGGCGCGACCGACGCCCACGATGCAGCAGGTGCCTCCCCGCCGGGTCATGTCGAAGGCCTGCCGCATGGTGGTCGGCATGCCGATGCACTCCATGGTGAAGTCGAAGCCCTCACCGCCGGTCACCTCGGCGACCGCCCCCGGCAGGTCGTCGGGCACCACGCCGTGGGTGGCACCGAACGCCTTGGCCCGGTCCAGCTTTCCCTCGTGCAGGTCCACGGCCACGATCGCGGACGCTCCGGCGATCCGGGCACCCTGGATGGCCGCCACGCCGACCCCGCCGGCACCGATGACCAGCACCGACGAGCCGGGGGTGACCTTCGCCGTGTTGAGGGCGGCACCCACGCCGGTCGTCACGCCGCAGCCGACGAGGGCGGCCACGTCCATGGGGATGTCGTCGTCGATCTTCACCGCGGCCATGCCGGGCACGATGGTCTCCTCTGCGAAGGTGCCGCAGCCGGTCATGGCGCCGACCACCGTGTCGCCTCGTCGGAACTGCGGGTTGGAGCCCATGGCGATGAGCCCGTTGATGCACAGGTTGGGCTGGCCACGGCCGGTGCAGAACGGGCAGGTGCCGCACGGCGGGGAGAAGGCGATGATCACGTGGTCACCGGGGGCCACGTGGGTGACCCCGTCACCAACGTCGGTGACCACGCCGGCACCCTCGTGGCCCAGCACGGCGGGCGGGGCCTGCGGGATGGTGCCGTTCATGGCAGACAGGTCGGAGTGGCAGACGCCGCTGTGGGCGATCTTCACCTTCACGTCGCCGGGCGCCAGGTCCCTGAGGGTCACGTCGTCGGCGACCACCAACTCCTCGGTCGGGCACTCCATGAGGATCGCTGCGAGCATTGGGTCTCCCCCTCGTCCTACGGCATCGGGCCCGACGCCGCTGACGGTCAAGGTACCGGCCGTCGGCGGCGGGCGTGAAAGCGGACGGCTGGTCGTCTTGGGTGGGCCGGGGGCTAGCGTCGCCGCGTGGACCTCCGGGTGACCCGCTATGAGACCATCGGCTCGACCGGCATCATCTTCCTGTCGAGGCCGGAACGCCGAAACGCCTGGACCGGACGCATGCACACCGAGTACCGGTGGCTCCTTGCCGAGGCCGAGGCCGACCCGGCGGTCCGGGTCGTGGTGGTCACCGGGGATCCGGCAGGCGGTGCGTTCTGCGTAGGCGCCGACGCCAGGGCGCTCGACGGCCACATCGCCAAGGGCGGGTACGACCCGGGCACGACCCCGGATATACCCATGCCTGGCTTCGGGGTGCACCCGGCGTTCGACGCCGACTTCGCATACCACTTCGGCCTTACCACGCCGGTGGTGGCTGCCGTCAATGGGGCGGCCGCCGGGGTCGGGCTGGTGCTGGCCTGTTTCGCCGACCTGAGGCTCGCTGTGCCGGGGGCCAAGCTCACCACCGCCCACGGAAAGCTGGCCCTTCCGGCCGAGTACGGACTGTCGTGGTTGCTCCCCCGCCTGATCGGGCTGGGGCGGGCCAACGACCTGCTGCTGACCAGCCGGGTCGTGATGACCGAGGAGGCACACGGGATGGGCCTGGTGAACGGGCTGTCGGACGGTCCAGACGTGCTGGCCCACACCCTCGACTGGATAGAGGAGTACCTGTCTCCTGTGGCCCGATCCAGCCTCGCGGCGACCCGGCGGCAGGTCTACACCGACCTCCACCGGGACGTGGCGGCCTCGGTGACCGAATCGCTCGACCTGCTGGACGACCACATGCGCACCGGGGACTACGCCGAGGGTGTCCGGGCACTGGTGGAGAACCGGCCGCCGGACTTCGCCTGAACCGGTCCGGCTGAACCTGGATGCTGGACGGCTGCTACCCCTCCAGGTTCCGGTCCGCCACGACGATCCCGTCCTCGTCGGCCCACAGCCACATGCCGGGGACCAGGTCGACGCCCCCCACGCTGACCGGCACGTCCCGGTCGCCGGCACCCCGCTTCACGCTCCGCCGAGGGCTGGTCCCCCGGGCCCTGATGCCGACCGTGGCCCCGCGGAGTTCTCCCGCGTCGCGTACACAGCCGTCCACGATGATCCCGGCCCAGCCGTTGTGGTCGGCCAGCATCCCCAGTTCTCCCCCCACGAGGGCACAGCGGGTCGACCCGCCACCGGCGATGACCAGCACCCGACCGGCACCGGCCTCCTCGAGGGCCCCGCGCACCAGTGAGTTGTCCTCGAAGACGGCCAGGGTGGTGACCGGGCCCCAGAACGAGACTGCGCCGCCGTACGATCCAAACCCGCCGTCCATGACCCGGATGTCGTCCCCATGCTCGTCGCAGATATCCGCAGTGGGGATCACGTCGTCGGTCCTCCGATGAACTCGTACAGGCGCCCCTTCGGCCGACCCACGCAGGCCACCAACTGGCCGTCGCCCGACAGGTCACCCCGAACCAGCACCGGTCGCTGGAGGAGCGCCTTGCGACGGGCCAACAGGTCGACCACAGCTGCGGCATCACCGACGTAGTCGCCCTCCACCAGGTCCAGCTTCCGGAACTGCGAGTCCTTTCGCACCAGGTCCTCGACCGGCCCGTCCAGGCCGTCGGCTATGCGCCCCAGGAGCAACTCGTCGGGCGGCTCCTTCATGTAGAGCACGATGTCCACGTCGACTCCCAGCTCCTCGGCGACCGCCAAGGCGTTCTTGGAGGCGTGTCAGTGCGGGTTGTGGAAGATGGTCAGTTCGGCCATGCAGTGGCTCTCCATTCTGCGTTCGGTCAGTCGAGGTTCTCCAGGTGGGCCCGCAGGTGGGTACCCGCCTCGTCCGTCCAGCCCTTGGACCGAGCGTAGGCGACCATCCCGGAGAAGCCCTCGTCCCAGTCGTCGTCGGTGCGTCCGGCCAGCCAGTGCCGAACCGCAGCTTCTGCGATCCAGAGGTGCCCACCGTCGGGACGGGTGCCCTCTCCCATGGTGGCCGCCAGTTCGGCGGTGGAGAACCCGACCGGCGCCTCGACGTGGAAGTCGGTGAACACCGTGTGCTCGTCCACACGCACCTCGCCGGCCGTGTCGACCCGGATGATCATCGGTCCACCGTCACGCTAGAACCCACGCCAGATCGGATCGCGGCGTTCGCGGAAGCTGGCCAGGCCCTCCCGCGAGTCCAACGTGTGGGAGTTCAGCTCCACGGCCCAGGCCTCGTTGTCCTCCAGCGTCCGCCGGTCCACGTCCAGGGAGCGGTTCACCAGCCACTTCGTGAGCATGAGGCTCCGGGTCGGCCCGGCGGCTAGGCGCTCCGCCCATTCGGTGGTGGCGGCCACCAGGTCGTCGCCGGGAACCACCCGGTTGCACAGCCCGATGCGAAGGGCCTCCTCTGCGGGGATGTCCTCGGCGAAGAACATGAGCTCCCTGGCCTTCTGCAGGCCGACCAGGCGGGGAAGGATCCAGGCCCCGAGACCGTCGGGCACCAAGCCCCTACGGGCGAACACCTCGATGAACTTCGCATGGTCGGCCATGACCACCAGGTCGCAGCACAGGGCCAGGTGTGCTCCCACCCCCGCAGCCGTGCCATTCACCGCTGCGATGACGGGCAGCTCGCAGTCCAGGATGGCGGGCATCAACTTGAGTTGGCCGTCCAGCATCATGCGCCTGGACTCGCCCACCGCCGACTCGGGGGCGCCATCCGGCCGGGGGGCGGGCTCCCTGCGAAGACTGATGTCGGCCCCCGGGCAGAACAGCTTCCGGCCTGTCGCCGTGATCACCACCGCCCGGGCCTCGAAGCGGCCGTTCAGGCCGTTGACCAGGGAGGCCATCCGGTCCCGCATGCCGGGCGAGATGGCGTTGCCCTTCTCCGGGTTGTCGATGGTGATCCAGGCGACCTGGTTCCGGATCTCAAACCGGATCAGTTCCTCGAGGCCTGCTTCGCCGGCGGTCATTCCACCGACGGTAGCCCGCCGGGCATCGGAGCCTGCCAGACGGGTCCACCTGGGGCCGGAAACGGCCTGACGGGTCAGACGGCGTCGGAGCCGCGCTCGCCGGTCCGTATGCGGACCAGGTTGCCCACGTCGGTCACCCAGACCTTGCCGTCACCGATCTTCTCGGTGCGGGCGGCTGCCACCACGGCATCCACGACCCGGTCGGAGAGGTCGTCGTCGACCACCACCTCGACCCGGGTCTTCGGCGTGAAGAGCACCTTGTACTCAGTCCCCCGGTACGTCTCGCTGTGGCCGCCCTGTCGGCCGAATCCCTGGACCTCGCTCACCGTCATTCCCTGGACGCCCAGGGCGGCCAGGCCGTCCTTCACGTCGTCGAGCTTGAAGGGCTTGATGACCGCCGTTACCAACTTCACGTCCCGCCTCCCGGTAGGTATCTCGCAGGCCCCACTGTTGGGTCCTTCGGTTGATACATAGCATCGCTTGTACCATATTCAGTGGCAAGAATATGGCACATATCTGACATTTACTCCTCATTTGTATCATTACGATACTCATTCGACCGGCTAGCGTGGCCACCATGCCCACCCCGTCCATCGCCGAGTTCACCGACGCATCGGGACGCCGTCGCCGCCTGGTGGTCCGCCTCGACCCGACGGCCTCCGTGCCGCTTTATGAACAACTCCGGGCCCAGGTCTCGGTGATGGTGGCCGTCGGGCACCTAGAACCCGGATGTCGTCTCCCCACGGTCCGCCACCTCGCCGACACGCTGGACCTGGCGCCAGGCACCGTGGCCCGGGCCTACCGCGAGCTGGAGCGGGACGGGGCCCTGGTCGGGCAGGGTCGACGCGGCACCTTCGTATCCGACGAGCCGCCGCATTCCGAACCGTTGCGCCAGCGCCGGGAACGCCTGGCAGGTGCCGCCGACCGGTTCGCCTTCGAACTCCGGCAACTCGGGGTGGATGCCGACGAGTCCCACCGGTTGCTGGACGAGGCCATCGCCCGAACCGCTGCCGACGAGGTGGGCACCAGAGTCTGACCGGGTATGCGGTGCGGTCGGTCAGTCTCGGTGGCCGAACACCGGGGCCGGATCGGGGGCGCCAGCGATCGAACGGTGGACGGCCTCGCCCACCTCGGCCACCTCGAAGCGACGCTCCCCCACCGAGGCCACCGGGCCGTGCTGCCAACCGTCACAGACGTTCAGGCTCCCACCAGACGCCTCGAACACCCGACCTGTCACGTCGCAGTCCCTGCTCCCCAGCCACACCATCAACGGGGAGACGTTGGCAGGGTCCTTCTCGTCCCAGCCCTCGGGTACCCCGGTGTCGTAGATGACACCCTCGGTCATCCGGGTACGGGCGTCGGGTGCCACGCCGTTCACGAGCACGCCGTACCGGCCCCATTCGGCAGCCGCCTGCACCACCAGCAGGGCGATGCCCGCCTTGGCCGCCGCGTAGTTCCCCTGACCGATGCTCCCCATGAGACCAGCCCCCGAGGACGTCATCACGACCCGGGCACCGACCTCCTCACCCGACTTGGACCGGTCCCTCCAGTGGGCGATGGCGTGGCGGGCCGGAGCGAAGTGCCCCTTCAGGTGTACCCGTGTGACCGAATCCCATTCCTCCTCGCTCATGTTGGCCAGCATGCGGTCACGCAGGAACCCGGCGTTGCAGACGAGGGTGTCCAGGCGCCCGAAGGCATCGACGGCCTGGGCCACCATGGCCGCAGCCTGCTCCCAATCGGCCACGTCGGCGCCGTTGGCGACTGCTTCGCCGCCCATCGCCTGGATCTCCGCTACCACATCGTGGGCGGGCCCTTCGGCCGGATCCCCGCCGTCCCGGGAGACGCCCAGGTCGTTCACCACGACCTTCGCCCCCTCGGCGGCGAACGCCAGGGCATGGGCCCTGCCCAGGCCGCGACCGGCACCGGTCACGATCACCACGCGTCCCTCACAACTACCCATCGGCCTGAGCCCTCCGGCCTCGTCCTCCTGGAGATCCGATCGCAACCCTAGGGAGTGGCCGGGAGCAGCCGGCAACCGGACCGAGATGCGTTCCGTAGCACGACGATCTCCTGCCAGCCGTCACCGGGTCAGCCGGCGACCCGCACCTCGCCGACCACCACACCGGCGAGGTTCACCAGTCTCACCGGCGCCGGGTCCCCGAGCCGGCCGTAGCGGGCCAGGAGCCACTCGATGGCGACCTCAGCCGCTCGACGGGCACCGTCGCGGACCTTGAGCGCAAGCCCCAGGCCGTCGGCGGGGAGCACGGCACCGAAGACGCCCTCGGCCCCCGTCTTGACCACCGTGCCGCCGGTGGCCGTGGCGATGATCCGGGTGCACGTACGTACGCTGCCCGCCACGTGGAACGGCTCGCTGCGCATCGCGGAGAGCAGGCGATGGGCCGACGAGCCGTCCGGTTCTGAGCCGAGGGCCGCCCAGCCGGCGGCCAGGCGGTCCAGGGGCATGGCCCAGGCCGGAATGCCGCAGCCGTCCACGCCCGGTTGGACCGTAGTCAGGTCCACGCCACAGGTGCGCTCGATTGACGGGGTCACGTGGTCGGCCTGGAGTGGATGGCCGGGCTCGAGGTAGCCGTCGAGAGGCAGGCCGAGGTGGCGCAGGATGGTCAGGAAGCCGACGTGCTTGCCCGAGCAGTTGTTGTGGATGGCCGTGGGGTCGCCGCCGCCCGACGCCAGCGCCGTGGCTGCCGACTCCGACAGGGGGACCTGGGCCCCGCATTCCAGGGCATCGGAGTCCAGGCCCAGCCTGGCCAGCCACGCTGACACCCCGTCCACATGGCCCCGCTCCCCGTCGTGGCTGGAACAGGCCAGGGCCAGCTCGACGTCGGTCAGGCCGAAGGCGTCGGCGGCACCGGTCGACACCAGGGGGAGGGCCTGGATCGGCTTGATGGCCGAGCGGGGCATGACCTGACGCCTCGTGTCACCCCAGCCATCGACGATCCGACCGGACGTGTCGACGAGGACAGCGTCGACCTCGTGCAGGCTCTCGACCCGACCGCCGCGCGTTGCCTCGACCACGAGCGCCCCGCTCACCCTGGGATCACGCGGGCACGGCCTCCATGGGGTCGATCATCGCAGGCCCGGAGCAGCGGGGTCCATGGATCCGGGCGTGCAGTTCGTCGACGGTGCGGCTGGCCGTCGTCTCGAACAGGGCGGGCACCACGGCATGGATCGCAGCTGCGAGGGCAGCCCGGGCGAGCAGGCCCGAGGCCGACAGTGCAAATCGGGCATGTCGGGCCCAGGACTCGCCGACCGTTTTCGGGTGCTCGGTGAAGACGTCGATGACCGTCATGGACTGATCGTACGTACAACCGCTCGACACCATCCTGCGTTTGCGCGCCCACAGGCGATGATTACGCATTTATTTCGCTGTTATTACATCTATTATGCACTATTCTCTTTTCATGGACGCAATCGATAGAGATCTGGTGCGCCTACTCCAGGAGGACGGTTCGCTCTCGGCCGGCGAGCTGGGCGAGTCCGTGGGGCTGGCCGGCACCTCCTGCTGGCGCCGGGTCCAACGACTCCAGCAACAGGGCATCATCACCGGACGGGTGGCGCTCGTGGACCCGGCAGCGGTCAACCTGGGGGTGGCTGCCCTGGTCGAGATCCGGACGCACGACCACTCTTCAGCCTGGCTGGACCGCTTCACGACCGGCATCGGCGAGTTCCCGGAGATCGTCGCCGCATGGCGGACCAGCGGCGAGGTGGACTACATGCTCCGCGTGCTGGTTCCGGACATCGCCGCCTACGACGCCTTCTACAAGCGCCTCATCAGGCGGGTGGACCTGTTCGACGTCCGCACGATCTTCGTAATGGAGGAACTCAAGTACACCACCGCCGTCCCGTTGGACTACGCCTTCGGAGGTTGACCCCCCGGATCCGGGCGATGCTCAGCGGGTGACGCCGACCACGGCACCGGCCGTGGCCTGCACGAGGTCCTTCGGCTTCACCGGGAACACCGAGTTGGGCGTGCCGGCGGCCGCCCACACCTCGTCGAAGTCCATGAGATGTGGGTCGACGACGGTACGCAACGGGACGGTGTGGCCCAGCGGAGGCGTACCGCCGATGGCGAAGCCGGTCGCCGCCCGCACCTCGCTGGCACCGGCGATCCGGATCTCGGTGCCCAGGTACGAGGCCAGGCGCTCCTCGTCCACCCGCCGGCCCCCGGAGCAGAGCACTAGAACCGGACGGACGTCGGCCATGAACACCAGCGACTTGACGATCTGGTCGACGTGGCATCCCACGGCCGCTGCCGCATCGGCCGCCGTTCGGGTGCCCTCCGGGTAGCTCTGGACCTCGACCTGCAGCCCGGAGGCCTCCGCCTCCTCGGTGAACCGCTCGATAGCCTCGGAACGACGGCCCATACTCGATCGACTCCTCGGTCATCGGCGGGACGATCGAGCCGTCCACCCCGAACGAATGGTTCAAACGATCCTAGGGTGCCGGTGGCACACCGACCCAGTCCGGAGACCGATCTCCGGTGGGGCCACGTACTACCGTCCGCCCATGGACGACCGACTGCTCCTGTACCACAACCCGGGCTGAGGGAAGTCCAGGGGCGCCCTCGACCTGCTCGAGGAGCGTGGCGTCGAGTTCGACGCCATCGAGTACCTGAAGGACCCGCTGGACCGGGAGGCCCTCGAGTCGATACTCCGCCTCCTGGGCGTCCGGCCGGCCGACCTTGTCCGACGGGACGCCGCCTTCGACGACCTGGGGGTCGACCCGGCGACCCTGGTCGACGCCGACCTCGTCGTCGACCTGCTGGTAGAACACCCCAGGCTGATGCAGCGTCCGATCGGCGTCCGGGGCGACCGGGCCGTCATCGCCCGGCCGGCCGAGCTGGTCCTCGACCTGCTCGACACCTGACCTCCCAGGGGCCCACCACGTGCTGCCACGGATCGTCGCCGAGGCTGCCCGACGCTTCGGCGACCGGGCCGCCTTCCGATTGCCGTCGGGTGCCCCCCTCTCCTACCGGGCGCTGGACAGGGCGTCCGACGAGGTGGCGGCTGGGCTGGCGGCCCGCGGGCTCGGGGAGGGCGACGTCCTCCTGCTCTCGCTCCCGTCGGGTCCGGAGTACGCGGTGGCCTACCTGGCTGCCGCCAAGGTCGGCGCTGTCACCGCCGGCGCCAATCCCAGGCTCCGGGCCCGGGAACGGGGCCTCGTGGCCGATGCCGTCGGCCCGAGCCTGGTCCTGGCCACCGAGGCGCTGACCGTTGGGCTTCCGGACGACGTGGCCGTCGAGGTGGTGGCCCCGACCGATGACCCGGGACGGTTGCTCGGGCCGCTCCGCAACGTCGACCACGACGTCCTGAACCTCGTCGAGGACGCCGGACGGCCGGTCTGCATCTGCTTCACCTCGGGGTCCACCGGCGACCCACGTGGCGCCTGGTTCACCAACCGCCAGCTCGTGGCCATCGCCGGGATGGACTCGGGCGGGGCCTGGGGGTCGGGCGGACACCTCGTGGCCGGAACCGCGTTCGCCCACGTCGGCGTGATGACAAAGCTCCCCTGGCAGCTCGCCTCGGGTGCCACCAGCCACGTCATGGACCGTTGGGACGCCGGACGTCTTCTCGACCTAGTCGAGCGCCACCGCCTCCCGGCGGTCAACGGCGTCGCCGCCCAGATCGCCCTGCTGCTCCGACACCCCGGCTTCGACGACCACGACCTGTCCAGCGTCAGGGCCATAGTGGTCGGCGGCGGCCCGTCGACTCCCTCGCTGGTCGACGAGGCCCGGCGGCGCTTCGACGCCCCCTACTCCATCCGCTACTCATCGACCGAGTCTGGGGGCATCGGCCTCGGGACCTCGCTGGACGCCGATGACGACGAGGCCCTCCACACCGTGGGCAGGCCCCGCCCCGGCGTCGAGGCCGAGGTCCGGAATGACGGTGGCAGCCCGGTGGAGGCCGGCGAGGTCGGCGAGCTCTGGCTCCGGACGCCCAGCGCCATGTCGGGATACTGGGGAGACCCGGTGGGCACCGCGGCCACCCTCGTCGACGGCTGGCTCCGGACCGGCGACCTGGCCCACGTCGACCGGGCCGGCTGCCACCACCTGGCCGGCCGGGTCTCGGAGATGTTCATCCGGGGCGGCTACAACGTGTACCCGCTCGAGGTGGAGGCCGTCCTGGGTACCCACCCCGGCATCGACCAGCTGGCCGTGGTACCCCGCCCCGACGAGGTCCTGGGCGAGATAGGCGTGGCGGTGGTCGTGCCCGCCGATCCCGACCACCCGCCGACGCTGGACGACCTCGTGGCCCACGGCCGACCCGACCTGTCCTCCCACAAGTTGCCGGAGGCCCTCCGGATCGTCGACAGGCTGCCGCTCAACTCCGGCGACAAGCTGGATCGCAGGGCGCTCGCCGCCGACGAGGCGGGAGAGCGCCCCGACCGGTGAGCCCCCTGGTTCAGCGCCGACCCCTCCTACCCCGGGCCGCCTTCCGGGACCGCACGACCTCCCGCTCCCGCTGGGTGGCAAGTTCGTCGCGGAGCGCCCGATACCGGACGACCCTCCGAACGTCGACGCGGCCTGCCGCCACCTCGGCCCGGACCGCACAGTCCGGCTCCGACAGGTGGGAACAGTCGCTGAACCGACAGTCGGCGGCACGCTCCTCCAGGTCACCGAAGACCCTCGCCAGGGACTCCTCGGCGTCCCAGATCCCCACGGCCCGGATTCCCGGCGTGTCGATCAGCAACCCACCGGCGGGGCAACGGATGAGCTCGCGACTCACCGTGGTGTGGCGGCCCCTCGAGTCGCTGGACCGGACCTCGCCGGTCGCCAGCAACTCCTCGCCGATCAGGGCATTGACCAGCGTCGACTTGCCCGCACCCGACTCGCCGAGCAGGGCAACGGTTCGACCCCGGCCCAGGAGCGCCGCCACATCCGGTAGCCCCTCGTGCCCATCGGATCCCATCCCAACCGTCAGGACCCGTACCTCCGGAGCCAGGGCCCTCACCACGGCGGCCACCTCCACTGCGACGGCCTCGTCCCGGTCGGCCTTGGTCAGCACCACGGCCACCTCGGCTCCGCTGTCCCAGCCCACCACGAGGAAGCGCTCGAGGCGCCCGGGCGGCAACGGTCGGTCCAGGCCGTGCACGATCAGGACCAGGTCCACGTTGGCCACCAGCACCTGCTCGACGTCGGCCTCCGAGGGATCACGCCGCGACACGGTGTTGGTCCGATCCAGTATCCGCCCGATGACGGGTCCGAGTTCCGGGTCGTCCACGGCTACCACCCAGTCACCGGTCGCCGGCGCAACCAGGCCCTGGGCGCGCTGCGAATCAGAGAATGCCCGGATCCGACCCTCGGCGGTCACCACGTCGCACTCGCCGCGGTCCACCCGCACGATCCGTCCGAGCCGACCGTCGGACGGCATCGGACCACCGTGCCATCCGTAGTCACCCAGGTCGATGGTCATCGACGAGATGTTACGACCACCACGCCGGAGCACCCGTCCGTCGAGGGGGGCGGAAGCGTCAACCCAGGCGCAGGGTCTCGAGGGGCTCCAGGCGGGCCGCCTTGGTCGACGGGTAGAGCCCGGCAACAACGGCCACGCCGACCGACACGAGTGCCCATACGACCAGCCCCACCATGGAGAGGACCATGGTGTACCCGCGCTGTTCTGCCACCCCCCACACCACACCGGCGCCCACGCCGGCGCCCACGATCCCTCCCAGCACGCCCACCACCAGGGCCTCGAAGAGGAACTGGATGGCGATGGTCCCCCGGCTGTGGCCCAGCGCCCGACGGATGCCGATCTCCGAGGATCGCTGGATCACGGAGATCGACATGACGTTGGCTATCCCCACACCACCCACGATCAGCGCCAACCCGCCCATCATCTTGGTCAGGTTGTTCAGGCTCTCGTCCACCTGGGACTGGGCGTCGAGGAGGTCGGTGGGCACGGATGCGTTGGCGCCATCCGGGCCTCCGAGGCTCACCACGGTCGGAATCTCCTCGGCCACCAGCCTCGTATTGACCGGCGCACGCACGTAGAGGCGGCTGGGATCCGGATCGACCAGTCCCCAGTCGTCGACCGCGCTGGTGAAGGTCAGGAAGACAGCCGAGTCCATGGAGGGCTCCAACAACACGTAGTCGAGCACCCCGATCACGCCGTACTCCAAGCCGTTCAGGAGGATGGTCCGCGGTTCACCCCGCATGTAGCCGTACTCGTCGGCCAGATCCCGACCGATGACCGCCGCCCGGGCCCCCGACGACTCATCGAAGTCGTTCAGGAAACGTCCGCTCACGAGGGGGACCTCGAGCGTCGCCGGCAGGTCCAGGCCGCTGGCGATGACGGGTACCGGGAAGGCCCTGTAGTAGTCCTCGGCGCCGGCGAAGGGCACGGTCACGATGTCGGACATCTGCCGGGTCCCGGTGACCGCTACGACGTCGGGGAGCCGCTTCACCCGGCCCACGGCGGCGGCCTCGATGACGGGAGCCTGGCCGAAGCCCAACCCGGACGATGCGTTCACCACGATCAGGTCGGTACCCAACTCCTGGAGCTTGGCCTTCAGGTGCCCCTTCTAGCTCTCGTTGATGCCGATGGCGGACACGATGGCCGCAACGCCCAGCACCCGACCCAGCATGATGAGCACGGTCCGGACCTTGCGTGCCGTCAGGCCGGCCACCGCCACCCCGATGACCTCCCTGAGCCGCCTCACGACCGCTCCACCGACGCATCCGACAC
>JAKURY010000029.1 GCA_022452145.1 Acidimicrobiales bacterium
GCGTTGAGGTCCATGCAGGTGGAGATGAAGTCGACGCCCAACTCCTTCATCTGGGTCACCTCTGGGGCGATCCCGTTGGGGAGCCCGTAGCCCAGGCTGTCGTTGAAGTAGGCCATCTCGGCGCCAATGTCGGCCGAGTAGAGGTCGATCGAGGCGGCGACCGACTGGGCACAAACCTTCGAGTTCTCGCTGACCCCGTAGCCCAGTGACGCCACTTTGGTGGCACCGGCGATCTTGACCGTGTAGGGCACCCCCCGTTGGGTGCAAGTGGCGCACATTGACGCGAAGTGTCCGAAGAGGTTGGTTCGGTTGGCTGATTCTGTGGCATGAATGTTCCACACGAAGTTGGGGATCCCACTGTCGTTCAGGTCCCCCCAGCCGCTGGCGATCAGGGTGGCGTTGAACACGCCGAAGACATTGTCGGCGGAGATGACCTCCAGGGCCCGAATCTGATTGCTGAACAGCTCATCGTCGAGCACCTCACTAACCCGCAGTTCTCGCCCGAACAGGCCGCCTTCGGCGTTCCGGAAAGCGAAGTACGCCTCAACGCCGTGGAGGTAGCAGTCCAGAATGCACGTCCCCAAGGGGTTGTTGGTTCGGATGCCGATGACCGCGAAGGCGATCTCGTCGTCGTCCACGCCGGGCACCCCTTCGACTGGTTCGAAGGTGAAACGGGGATCCGGAGGCTCAGTGGTCGTTGTCGTGGTCGTGGTGGTTGTCGTGGTCGGGGTAGCCGTAGTTGTTGTCGTCGTGGTCGGGGCCGCGTCGTCAGCAACACCGGTTTCTTCTGGGCAGTCCTCCCTAACGCAGGCGAGCAGGTCGCCGTACAAGAGGGACTTGGCCAGTGCCTCGAGCATGTCGCGGACGTCGCGGGGCACGGCGTCCTTGTGGTCGTGGTACGGAGTCAGCATCACCATGCCGGCGCTATTCCCAGACAGAAAGACCTGGCCCTCGATCCCTGCCCTCTCCGAGAACGACCGGACGACGACGTGGCCGAACGGCGATGTGCCGACCTCCATGTCCATCCAGCGGGGCTCCTTCATCGCACTGGAGACCAGGCAGGGTCGGGCGTCGCTGACCGTGTACCACTGGTCGCCCCCGACGCCGATACACAGGACGCCGGGCTCGGCGGCCACCTCGAGCAGGGCGTCGGCGTTCGAACGGGCACCGGCGGCGAACACGACGTCGGCGCCGGCGTCCATGGCCTCGCGTGCCGCGGCCGCACCTTCGTCGGCGTCGGCAGTGACGCTGACCACCTCGACGGCGGCATCCACGTGTGCGACACCGTTGGCGAAGCCGGCCGTGTAGTCCCCGGACATCGGGTCATCGGCGTCTAGCACCACGGCTACGGTCCGGGAGGAGGTCACCGACGCGGCCAGGGCACCGGCTAGGAACCCGGCCCGGTCCTCGCCGAAGGGGACACCGGCGAGGTTGGGGAGGGACACGTCGTGGGCCTGGTCGGCGCCGATGAAGTCGACGTCCGGGTGCTGTCCAGCAGCGGCCTCGGTGGCGGCGGCCATGCCGGCTCCGACGGTGACGATGGCGTCACAGCCGGCGTCCACGAAGAGGGCGATTTCCTCGGAACCGTCCGAACCCTCCCGTGCCTCGACGTAACCCGTCCGGAACTCCGGGTACTCGGGGCGCGCCTGGGCCCGCAGGTTCATCATGGAGCGGCGGCCAAACTCGAGGTTCATCCAGGTCTCCTCGTTGAACGCCTTGTCCTTGCGGCCGGCCGACGTGGTGACCAGGCAGGCGTCGAAGGACTCCTCGGACGTCCACGCCTCAGTCGTGGTCGTAGCCGGTGCCGTGGTGGTAGGCGCCTCGGTGGGTGCAGGCGCGGCGGTGGTCTCTGGAGCCGAGGTGGTGGTTGTCGGTGCGGCTGTAGTGGCCGCCGCCGCTTCGGTCGTTGCAGGTGGAGCGGTGGTGGCCGGCGTCGCGGTTTCGGAGCCACCCGCACATCCCGAAGCGACCAACAGAACAGCCAAGAGGATCCTGAGACGTGTCATGGCCCCAGTGTGACACTCAAACTGTTGGCAGGCGAAAGGGTCACCAGGACGCAGTAGATCGTGTGCTCTGGCCGTATTCGGAGCCTTGGTGTAACTGGTCGACCCCGAAAGCGGGGCCGAAAGCATGAATCTGACCAGTCCTCTAATCTCGATGGCTCGATGCATACGAAAACGATTGGGAGACAATCATGAAGGTTCTAGCCACTACCGCTTGGGACGTAACACCAGCCCGAGTTCCTGACTTTCTTGCTAACTGTGGACGCGCCGCCGAGATTCATCGGCGCCTCGGTGCCGAAGCGGTCCACCTGATTCAGTCCATGGCCGGGCCTGTTCCCGCACTGACCTATGCGCTGATGTTTCCGGACGGGGCTACCTATGGAGCCTTCATCGACACCATCAGTACCGACGAGGAATGGCTTGCTTTCTGGGCTGAAGCATCCGCGGGAGAGCGGTACGCAACCATCGTCTCCCAAAGCGTCGGTACCGACCTGTTCTCCTAGAACGAGGGACGAATCGAGGGGCTAACTGGCGAGCACCAGCGCAACGACCAACACGACAAAACCGAAGGCGACCGGCATTCCTACTGGCCGCCAAATAAAATTCTGGTCGGGATGGGCGGATTTGAACCGCCGACCCCCTGCTCCCAAAGCAGGTGCGCTGCCTGGCTGCGCCACATCCCGGATCGACGGCCAGTGTACGAGTCGCCCGTGGTTCGCCGGGCCGCCGTGCCGGGCGCTCGGGAGGGCACCGCCAGAGCACCGTCCGAGGGTGACGTGTCGGCGTGCGTGCGCGATCCTGTCGGGGCGCACCAGCCAGTAGCCGGAGGCACCGACGCCGATGAGCGAGCCGATCTACGACGCCCGGACCTTCTGGGAACTCCTGGAACGACGGGTGTCTGCCAGCCCGGACCGGGCGTTCCTGATCCAGGGCGATCGGACGGTGACCTTCGGCGAGGCTAAGGAGCGGGCCGAACGCGTGGCCGCCGGATTCGCCGCGATGGACATAGGCGAGGGCACGCCGGTCACGTGGGTGCTGCCGACCCGAATCGAGACCGTCGTGGCGTCGTTGGCGCTGTCGCGCCTCGGCGCCGTCCAGAACCCGATCATCCACATCTACCGGGACCGCGAGGTCGGCTTCTGCATCCGACAGACCGCCGCCGAGTTCGTCCTCACCCCCGGTGAGTGGGGTGGGTTCGACTACCAGGCAATGGCCGAGAGGGTCACGACCGACCTCGACCGTCCGCCGACGATCCTGGACGTGTCGGCCGGCCTCCCCGAGGGCGACCCGTCAATGCTGTCGGCGGTTCCCGCTACGCCGGACGACGGCGAGGACCTGATCCGCTGGATCTACTACACCTCCGGCACCACCTCGGACCCGAAGGGCGTGCTCCACACCGATGCCAGCCTGATGGCCGGCGGTGTGGGCCTCGCCATGGCCCTGGACATGCAGCCCGACGACGTCGGCTCGATCGCCTTTCCCTACGCCCACATCGGGGGACCCGACTACCTGGTCTGCCTGCTGGCCAACGGCTTCCCGGCGGTGCTCCTCGAGAAGTTCGACCTGATGGTCGCCATCGACGAGTTCCGACGGCACGGCGTGACCATGGCCGGTGGCACCACCGTCTTCTACACGATGTTCCTGGGCGTCCAGCGCCAGCAGCCCGACGAGCCCATCATCCCCACGTTGCGGATGCTCTCCGGCGGCGGGGCCCCCAAGCCCCCCGAGGTCTTCTTCGAGGTGCAGGCCGAGATGGGAATCCCGGTCGCCCACGGCTACGGCATGACCGAGAGCCCGATGATCTGCCAGGGCTCACCGCACGACAGCGACGACCAGCTCGCCCACACCGAGGGCCACCCCGTGTTCGGCGCAGAGGTGGCCATCTGCCGGCCCGACGGCAGCGAATGCGACCGTGGCGAGGAGGGCGAGGTCCGGATCTCCGGACCGCAGCTCTTCAAGGGCTACAGGGATCCGACGCTGGACGCCGAGGCGTTCGACGACGAGGGGCGGTTCCGCAGCGGCGACCTGGCGGTCATGAATCCCGATGGACACGTGAGCCTCACCGGTCGGGTCAAGGACATCATCATCCGCAAGGGCGAGAACATCGCCGCCAGGGAGATCGAGGACGTCCTCTACGCCCACCCGAAGGTGGCCGCCGTGGCTGTCATCGGCCTACCCGACGCCGAGCGGGGAGAACGGGTGTGCGCCGTGGTCGAGACGACCGACGGCGCCGGGGACCTCACGCAGGCCGAGATGGTCGCAGCCTGTGCAGAGGCGGAGCTCATGGTCCAGAAGGTGCCCGAGCAACTGGTGGTGCACGACGGACCGATGCCGCGCAACGCCACGATGAAGGTCCTCAAGTACGAGCTGAAGGACGCCCTGGCCGGGATTCCCTGGCCGTAGTCCGGCACTCCCGTTCTGGTGGCCGGAGAGGCCCCTAGCGCCCGGTGAAGTTTCCGGCCCGCCGCTCCCTGAAGGCCGCCACGCCCTCCTCGGCGTCGTCCATGGCCGCCAGCTCGGCCTGCTTGGGACCCAGCGCGGCTATGCAGGCCGCCTCCCCGTCGCGGAGGTAGATGGCCGACGACGCCTTGGTGGCCTGGACCGCCTTCGGTGCGCCCTCGCAGATCTTCTCCGCCAACTGGATGGCCCGATCCAACTGCGTACCCGCCGGCACCACCTCCTGCACGAGGCCGACGCGTCTGGCCTCCTCGGCGTCGAACTCGTCCGAGGTGAGCAGGTGGTACATGGCGTTGCCCCAGCCGCCGCGGTCCACGAACCGGATGGTCGCCCCACCCGCCGCATGGATCCCCCTGAGCGGTTCGAGCTGGGAGAACCGGCAGTCGTCGGCTGCCACCACGATGTCGCCTGCCAGCATCATCTCGATTCCGAGGGTGTAGGTGACGCCGTGCACGGCGGTCACGATGGGCTTGCGGCAGCGTCGCCCAAGGGCCATCGGGTCCACCCGCTCACCCTGGGTTGACCGCCTGCCGTCCTTCATGGCGTCGCGGAACTTGGGCAGGTCGAGGCCGGCTGTGAAGTGCGCACCGTGGCCGAAGAGCACGCCGCACCAGAGGTCCTCGTCCTCGTCCAGGCGCTCGAACGCCGCCACGAGCTGGCGGGCCATCTGCGGCGTGTACCCGTTCATCTTGGCCGGGCGGTCCAGGCCCATGAGGAGGATCCGGCCGCGGACCTCGGTGGTGACGCCGCCGTCGGCGGGGTCGAGTGGCCTCTCGTCGCTCATGGTGTCCTCCTGATGGTCGACCCCGGAACTCTGCCGGATCGACCGCCCGGGAGGCGAATCAGGCGGCGGCCCGCACCGCCTCACGATCCAGGAGACGCTCCTTGATGGGCAGGCCGAAGGCGTAGCCACCCAGGCTCCCGTCGGACCGCAGCACCCGGTGGCAGGGGATCAGCACCGGGATGGGGTTGGCGCCCAGGGCGGTGCCGACGGCCCGCACGGCGTTGGGGCGGTGCACGGACCTGGCCAGGTCGGCGTAGGTACGGGTCTTCCCGGCGGGAATGGTCAGACAGGCCTCCCAGACCGACACCTGGAAGGGCGTGGCACCGCGGAGGTCGAAGGTCAGGGCGCTGCGGTCACCGGTGTTGAAGGAGTGCTCGATGGCGTCGAACAGGTCGTCCGGCATGGCGTCGGCTAGTGCCGACGGTCTGCCGGTCCGATCGTGGTGCTCCTCGCGGAACCGGGCGAAGGTCTTCAGGTTCGCGAAGCCCGCCCCGGCTATGCCGTGGTCGTTGTAGGCCACCCACAGCCCACCGATCGGTCCGGCGATCTTCGCGATCTCATCGACGGGCTCCCCGCCGACCTCCTCCTCGGTGCCGCTCATGCAGGTCCCCCTCAACGGGTCGTGGGTGTGTGCCGACAACTCTCGCGCAAAATGCTGTGACGCGCATCACACCGGCCAAAAAGTTTTCGCTCAGGCGAAAGTTCGTGGAACTGCAGGTGCCGGGGATGCTGGCCACCCTGTCGGGCTGACCCGTCCCGTCGGACTGCCGACCGGTCAGTGGTCGGCGAGGCCGGTGCGCACGATCACCAGCGGGCAGGGGCTGTGGTGGGCGATCGCCTGGCTGACCGAGCCGAGACGCAGGCCTGCGAAACCGCCGCGGCCGCGGTTGCCCACAACCAGCATGGTGGCGCCCTCGGCGGCGGTCATGAGGGTGTCGGCCGGCCGGCCCTTCTGGAGGACCCGCCGGACCTCCACCTCGTCACCGAAGTCCGAGGCCTCGACCGCCGACTCGATCACCTCGCCCTGCATCTTCTCGACCTCGGCAGCCAGGTCGAACGAGTCGAGGGGCACGTAGCCGAGGTCGGGCGCTGCCGGGACGTAGGTGGGGGAATAGCAGGTGACCACCTCGATGACCGCACCCCGATGGTGTGCCTCCTCGAGGGCCCAGATGAGGGCGGCCCGGGCGTAGCCCGACCCCTCGACGCCGACGACGATCCGCCGTTCCGGTCCGTCCGACATGGGCAGTCCTTCCTGCTCGCCGGCCCCGGTCGACACCGGGCCCCGCTCGGAGCATAGGACAGGCTGCCAACCCCTACGAGAGGGCTCCCTCGACCTTGGCCATCGCCTTCTCCTCCGGGGTGTTCAGGGCGAACGCCAGCTCGGAGACGAGCACGTCCAGTGCCTTTGTGTACAGCATCTTCTCGCCGGCCGACAGGCCCTTGGCCTGATCGCGCAGTGCCAGGTTCCGGACCACCTCGGCGACCTGGTAGACGTCCCCGCTCTTCAGCTTCTCCTGGTGGTTCTTGAAGCGCCGCGACCAGTTGGCCGGCTCCCGGATGTCCCGCTTCTGGAGCACCTCGAAGAGGTCCTTGACGTCCTCCTTGGAGATCGGCCAACGCATGCCCACGTCCTCGGCGTTGGCGACCGGTACGGCCAACGTCATCTCACCGTGGGCCATCCGGAGCACCAGGTACTCGGTGGTCTTGCCGGTCGGATCCTTGCGCTTCTCCTTCTTCTCGATGACCGCTGCACCGTGGTGCGGATAGACGACCTTGTCGCCGGGTTTGAACATCGAAGGAGCCTCCGGGGCTGGAACGTGACGGGGCAGGATATCGCGTGGTCGGGTGCCGATCCGCTGTGACCGATGACGCCCCAGCGGCAAGTCCGACGGGTCAGCCGCCGAGGCGCGTCCGGGCGTCGCTACTGCGCTGGAGCAGGTGCTCGGGCACGCCGAACCGGTTTCCCGCTGCCACCTCAACGGGACCATCGCCCTCACCGGAAGCTTCGGGCGCTTCGAGGGCTTCGAGGGCCCGGCGCTCGGCCTCGGCCCGGTCGAGCTGGAAGCGGCCCCAGTCGCCCTCGTGGCAGAGGTGCTCGTGGCTGACCTGGCCCATGCGCACGCCGTTGTCGAAGTCCACCCAGTAGCGGTACCAGGTGAAGCCGTTGGCCACCCGCACCTTGCCAATCGTGCCCTCCGGGACGCCGGGAAGGTCGACGGTGGCGACCACCTTCCTGAACCGCTTGATTGGCAGCGTGCGATCGATCGTCTTGGGCATGGGCGGGGATCCTCAGCGGAGCAGATCGTACGTGACGGGCGAACGCTACCGGCCCGCCGACCGGCCTGTGACGACCAGGTCCACCAGTTGCCCTACCGCGTCGTCGACGGGCACGTCGTGGCGTTCGCCGTCGGCCCGGGCGGTCAGCTCGACCACCGAGTTCTCCAGGCCCCGCGGGCCGATCGTCACGCGGAGGGGGATGCCGATCAGCTCGGCGTCGGCGAACTTCACGCCGGGACGGCCATCCCGGTCGTCCAGCAGCACGTCGACGCCGGCGGTCAGGAGCTCGGCGTAGAGCCGTTCGGCGCATGCCATGGACTCCTCGTGGTCGACCTTCACGACGGTCAGCACCACCTCGTAGGGTGCGACGCTCATCGGCCACACCAGGCCGTTCTCGTCGTGGTGGGTCTCGGCCACGGCGGCCATGGCCCGGCCCACCCCGATCCCGTAGGAACCCATGGTCGGAACCCGGTTCGCGCCCTCGGCGTCCAGGACGGTCACGCCCATGGCCTCGCTGTACCTGCGGCCCAGCTTGAAGATGTGGCCCGCCTCGATGCAACGCGCCACCCGCAACGGTGCGCCGCACGAGGCACAGGCCTCTCCGTCCAGGATGCCCCGAACGTCCACCCAGTGGTCGACGGCCACGTCCCGGTCGACGTCCACGCCCTGGAGGTGCACGTCGTCGTCGTTGGCACCCGTTGTCATGCCCGACCGTCCACGCAATGCCTCGTCGGCATAAATCGTCAGATCGGTGACCCCCACGGCGCCCAGGCTGCCGGGCGAGGCACCCATGGCGGCCCGGATCTCGTCGCCGTCGGCGGGAACCACCTCGACGGCACCAGTGGCATCCACGAACTTCTGCTCCAGGAACGGGTGGTCGCCCCGCAGCATGATCAGGGTGAGCACCCCGTCTACCCGGTAGACGAGGGTCTTGAGCTGGTGTTCGGGCGGGTGCCCGGCCTCGGCGAGGGCGGCAATGGTGCGGATGCCCGGGGTGTCGAAGCGCTCCGGTGCGTCGCTGCCCGGACGGTTCTCCACCTCGGGGAGCGCAGCGGTCGCCCGCTCCACGTTTGCCGCGTAGCCGCAGCCTTCGCAGATCGCCACGTCGTCCTCGCCGGCCGACGACTCGACCATGAACTCGATCGAGGCGCTGCCGCCCATGGCCCCAGACGAGGCCTCCACGGGGACGGCATCCAGGTCCAGGCGACCGAAGATCTTCAGGTAGGCGTCGTGGTGGAGGTTGAACGACCGGTCCAGACCCGCATCGTCCAGATCGAAGGAGTACGAGTCCTTCATGGCGAACTCCCGTACCCGGAGCAGGCCCGACTTGGGTCGGGGCTCGTCCCGGAACTTCCACTGGATCTGGTACCAGAGCTGGGGGAGGTCCCTGTAGGAGTTGAGTTCCCGGGATATGCCGGCGAAGACCTCCTCGTGGGTCATGCCGAGTGCCAGGTCGGCTCCCTTCCGGTCCGTGAGGCGGAACATCTCCTCGCCCATCGACTCCCACCGGCCGGAGGCCTGCCAGACCGAGGCGGGATGCATGGCGGGCAGCAGGAACTCCTGGGCCCCGATGGCGTCCATCTCCTGGCGGATGATCTCGCCCACCTTCTGGTGGACGCGCCAGCCCAGTGGCAGCATCGAGTAGTGCCCGGACTGCAGTTGGCGCATGAAGCCGCCACGCACGAGCAGGCGGTGGCTGACGGCGTCGGCCTCGGCCGGGGCGTCGCGCAGGGTGGGGATGAACAGCGACGACCAGCGCACCGGTCGGGCCTCCTCGGTGGCGGTCTGAAGTGCGTCGACACCCTACCGATTGGGGCAGGTTCCGCCGGGTTACGAGGTGACCGATGCCCCAGTCGACCGCTTCGCCTCGATCCGGGCGCCCGTGGCAGACTCCGCGCATGAGCGACATGACCACCGCCGAGGTACGTGCCGAGCTGGACGCCTGGCTCGAGGAGAACTGGGATCCCGACCTCACGGTCGCCGACTGGTGGAAGCGCCTATACGAGGCCCGCTGGACCTCGCCGGCCATGCCGGTCGAGGCCGGCGGGAGGGGCTACGGCCGCAGCCTGACCGCCGAGGTGTCGACCGGGCTGGCCGAGGCGAACGTGGTCGGGCCACCCGCCGGCCTGGGCCTGATGCTCGCCGCCCCGACCATCGCCGTGCACGGCACGCCCGAACAGGTCGACCGCTACATACCGGAGATCCTGGACGGCACCGCCGCCTGGTGCCAGCTGTTCTCCGAGCCGGGAGCCGGCTCTGACCTGGCAGGCTTGCAGGCGAAGGCGGTTCGGGACGGCGACGAGTGGATCATCACGGGCCAGAAGGTCTGGACGTCGGGCGGGCACATGGCACAGAAGGGCATGCTCATCGCGCGCACGGACCCCGACGCCCCGAAGCACCAGGGCATCACCTACTTCGCCATCGACATGGAACAGCCCGGCATCGAGGTCCGGCCGTTGCGGGAGATGACCGGGCAGGCCCTTTTCAACGAGGTGTTCCTCGATGAGGCCCGAGTACCCGACGACGCCATCATCGGTGGCCCGGGTGCCGGTTGGGCGGTCGCCAACACCACGCTGGCCGTGGAACGGGCCAGCCTGGGTGGCGGTGGCAGACACCCGATCTCGGTACCGCCGGGTTCGATTGCGGGTCGGCTCGAGAAGCGGGTCGGGGACTTCACCGAGCGGGTCAACCGAGGCCCCGACGGCGAGGGCGGTCGTGGCATGGGCACCGACGCCCTGATCGGCATGGCCCGCGACGCCGGCAACGCCGACGACCTGGTCGTCCGCCAGGAGATCGCCAAACTCCACATCCTGGGAGAGGTGAACCGCCTCAACATGCTGCGGGCCAAGTCCGGCGGGAGCCGGACCGGGGCCGAGGGCAACTTGGCCAAGTTGGCCATGAGCGAACTGGTCCGCCGCAGCCGCGACGTCGGCAACCTCATCATCGGGGCCGACGGGATGCTCGCCGCCAGCGAGAGCGCCACCGGCGGCATCGTCCAGGAGGTCACGGTGTTCAGCCCGGCTCCGGCCATCTACGGCGGCACCGACCAGGTGCAGCGCAACATCATCGGCGAGCGGGTCCTGGGCCTCCCAAAGGAGCCGGGTCCGCCCAAGGAGACCCCGTTCCGGGAGTTGCTCCAGAACTAGGACGCAGCGTCGGCCCTCCGGTCGGACCGCTTACGCCGTGAGCGGAATGCGGCGGCCAGATCCAGGACGCCGGGTCGGCTGTCAGACCGGCGCTCGGGCGCCCACCCGCGCCAGATGGTCTCCGAGTGCGCTGCGGACCGCCCCGGGTTCCTCCATCATCGGCGCGTGGCCTGAGTCGGGGAGCTCCACGATGTTGGCTCCGGGCATGGCGTCCACCAGAGGCTGCGCGGACCTCCGTGGGGTCATCCGGTCGAGCGACCCGAGGATGAGGGTCACCGGGCACGAGGCGGCACCGGCTGCGGCCACCGCCCCCTCGTAGGCCACACATGCCCTGAGGTCGGGACCCAGCACCCCCGTAGGGCACGTCTCGATCACCGCACGGCTGGTGCCGGTCATGGACAGGCCCGGGGTGGGGTTGAGGCCGAACTTCTGGTCCGGGCCGTGCATCCATCCGGCCATCAGCGCTGCGGCCAGGGGGTCGTCGGCGTCTGCGGCGGCCTGGAGGTCAGGGTGGACCGCCATGGTCGCACCCACCCCCAGCAGCACCACGGACGCGATGCGGTCGGGTGAGGTGGCCGCCGCCTCCAGCGCGATGAAGGCGCCCATGGAGTGGCCGATCAGGTGGATCCGGTCGCCGAGGGCGTCGGCGAGGGCGGCCGCCCATGCGGCGAGGTCGCCGACGGAGGTCAACGCCGGACCCTCGGAGTCACCGTGTCCGGGGAGGTCGACGGCCAGTGCCCGCGTGCCGTGGTGGGCCAGCCAACGGGTCTGCTGCGACCAGACCGACCGGTCCATGCCGGCCCCGTGGAGGAGCACGACCAGCGGGGCGTGGGCGACCTCGTCGCGGTCTATGGCCACGGCACCGGTGGCGGCGTTGACGGTGCGCCCGTCGACGGAGAACTGCACGGTTCCGCCCCCTAGCGTTGCGAGGCCCGCAGGGCCTGGGACAGGTCGTCGCAGATGTCGTCCGGATCCTCCAGGCCGACCGACAGGCGGACCAACTCCTCGCCGATGCCGGCCGCGGCCAGGTCCTCGTCGCTCATCTGCTGGTGGGTGGTCGAACCGGGGTGGATGACCAGGGTCTTGGCGTCGCCCACGTTGGCCAGGTGCGAGGCGAGCCCCACCGCCTCTATGAACTTCCTTCCTGCGTCGCGTCCGCCGTGTACGCCGAAGCTCAGGATGGCGCCTGCGCCCTTCGGGTAGAGGCGCCTGGCCAGGTCGTGGTCGGGATGGCTGGGGTGCGCCGGATGCCGGATCCACGACACGGCGTCGTGGGCGTCGAGCATGTCGATAACCCGGTGGGTGTTGTCGACGTGGCGGGCCATGCGTACGGGAAGGGTCTCCACGCCCTGCAACAGGTAGAAGGCGTTGGCCGGGCTCATGCAGCCACCGAAGTCGCGCAGACCCTCGGCCCGGGCCCGCATCGACAGGGCGGCTGGTCCGAACTCCTCGGTGAAGGTGATCCCGTGGTAGCCGTCGTAGGGCTCCGAGAGGGTGGGGAACTTCCCGTCGGCGGCCCAGTCGAAGCGGCCACCGTCAACGACGATCCCGCCGATGGCCACGCCGTGGCCACCCAGGAACTTGGTCACCGAATGGATGACGATGTCGGCACCGTGCTCGATGGGTTGCATCAGGTAGGGCGTGGCGAACGTGGAGTCCACCGCCAGGGGCAGGCCTGCGGCGTGGGCCACCTCTGCCACCGCGGCGACGTCCAGGACCTCGATGCCGGGGTTGCCGAGGGTCTCGGCGAACACCAGGCGCGTCTCGGGCCGGATGGCCGCGGCGAATGCCTGCGGGTCGCGCGGATCCACGAACGTGGTCGTGATCCCGAACCGCGGCATGGTCAGGTTCAACACGTTGTGGCTACCGCCGTAGATGTTCCGGCTGGCCACCACATGGTCGCCGGCGCTCATGATCGTGGCCATGGCCAGGTGGAAGGCGGCCTGGCCGCTGGCGGTGCACACTCCTCCCACGCCACCCTCCAGCGATGCGATGCGCTCCTCCAGCACGGAGACCGTCGGGTTGGAGATGCGCGAGTAGAGGTGGCCGCTGACCTCCAGGTTGAACAGCCCGGAGGCGTGGTCCACGGAGTCGAACACGTACGAGGTGGTCTGGTGGATGGGCACCGCCCGCGAACCGGTGACCGGGTCGGGTCGCTGGCCGGCGTGCAGGGCGCGGGTGTCGAAGCGGTGGCTGTCGGGTTCGACCATGCCCCGAATCTAGGTCAGGTTCGGGGAGGTGGGCTGCCCCGACAGGGCGATGGGTCCGATCGGGCCGCGGTGAGGCGGTCGGAGTCCCCTCGGGGGTCCGACCGCTCCGGTGGAAGGCCTCAGCAGGAGACGGCGGCGGCCAGCCGATCCAGGGCGTCGTCGGAGCCGATGGCCACGATCACGTCGCCCTCGGCGAACGGCCGGCTGGTGACGTCGTCGGTGTGGAACCGTGCGGTGGTGTCACGGACGCTTAGTACCACGGCGCCGGTCTCCTGGCGGATGGTCAGCTCGTCGATGGTCTGGCCCACGAACACGCATCCCTCGGGCAGTCGGATCTCCCGGAGCTTCGCCTCGAACGTCCCGTCGTGGACCACGACGTCCACGAAGTCGGCCACGTTGGGCTGGATGGCCAGGCTGGCCATGCGGGACCCGCCGATCTCGTAGGGGTTGACGGCCCTGTCGGCACCCACCTGGAGCATCTTGGCCATCGCCTCGGGGTCGTCGGCACGCGACACGATGAAGAGGTCGGGGTTCATCTTCCTGGACGACAGCGTTACGTAGAGGTTGTCGACGCTGGTGCCGAGGGCGGTGACCAGGGTGGCCGCCCGCTCGATGCCGGCCTGTCGGAGGATCTCGTCGCTGGTGGCGTCACCCAGCACGTGGAGTACGTCCCGGTCGCTGAAGCGGGCGGGGTCCCGGTCCACCACCACCACCTCCTGTCCGATGGACCGGACGAACCCGGTGATCGCCTGGCCCACACGGCCCGTGCCGCAGACGATCAGGTGGCCGGCCATGGAGTCGATGGTTCGTTGCATGCGGTACCTCCGGAACTGGCCGGTGAGCCGGCCCTCGACGATGCTCTCGATCACCGACGTGGCGCCGTAGAGCATCGAGCCGGTGCCCAAGACGATGAGCACCGAGGTGAACGCCTTCCACGCGGTGCCCGGGTCGCCGTCGGCGATCTCCCGGAACCCGACCGTGCTGACGGTGATGATGGTCTGGTAGACGGCGTCGACTGCCCCCAGGCCGAGGATCGAGTAGCCGACCGTGCCCACCACCAGGACGCCGACGAGGAGGGCGGCGGCGATCGCCAGGTGGCCCCAGGTGTCGGGGCGCACGCGAGCGAACATGCCCGCAGGGTAGGGCAACACCGGTCCCGGGTTCCGCGTCCATACGGTGCAGGGTGCTACGTGCCTACGGCGTCGCCTTCCGTGTCTAGAGTGCGCGGCCATGCGCATCGGATTCATCGGCTTGGGAAACGTCGGCGGCAAGTTGGCTGGCAGCCTCCAACGCAACGGCTTCGACCTGACGGTGCGCGACCTGGACCCCTCAGCCGCCCAGCCGTTCCTGGACGCCGGTGCCTCCTGGGCCGAATCCCCCGGGGAGATTGCCGAGGACTGCGACACGGTCATCACCTGCCTGCCGTCGCCTGCCGCCTGCTCCGAGGTGATGGAGGCCGACGACGGGATCCTGGCGGGACTGTCGGCGGGCAAGGTCTGGATGGAGATGAGCACCACCGACGAGGCCGAGGTGCGTCGGATGGGCGCCCTGGTGGCCGCCACTGGTGCCGAGCCGATCGACTGCCCGGTGTCAGGGGGGTGCCACAGGGCCGCCACCGGCAACATCGCCATCTTCGCAGGCTGCGAGCGGGAGGTCTTCGACCGGATCCTGCCCGTGCTGACCGCCATGGGTCGCAGGATCCTGCACACCGGACCGCTGGGTTCGGCCTCGGTCCTCAAGGTGGTCACCAACTACCTGGCCACCGCCAACCTGGTCTCGGTGGCCGAGGCCCTGACCACGGCGGCCGCCGCGGGGATGGACCTCAACACCACCTACGAGGCCATACGCATCTCGTCCGGCAACTCCTTCGTCCACGAGACCGAGGGCCAGGTCATCCTGAACGGCAGCCGGGACATCAGCTTCACCATGGACCTGGTGGTCAAGGACATCGGGCTGTTCGACGAGGTGGCCCGTCGCCACGACGTCCCCCTGGAGGTCTCGCCTCTCCTCCGGCAGATCTTCGAGGACGGCCAGGAGCGGTTCGGCCCCCGCGAGTGGTCGCCCAACATCATCCGTCGCCTCGAGGAGCCGACCGGCCTGGACGTCCGGGCGCCCGGGTTTCCGGCTGAGATCCTCGACGACGAGCCCGAGGAGCCCGGCTACGAGGTCGTACCACCGCGATGACCGACGTGCCGGCGACCATGACCGCCCTGCACCTGGTGGGCAACGGCGGGCCGGAGATGCTGGTGCTGCGCCACGACGTGCCGGTCCCGGTGCCCGCCGACGACGAGGTCCTGGTTCGGGTCCGGGCCTGCGGGATGAACAACACCGACGTGAACACCCGGGTCGGCTGGTACTCCAAGTCGGTGACCGCGGCGACCGGGTCGGATGGCTTCGGCGCCGCGGCGGGCGACGATGGCACGTGGGGCGGCAGTGGACTCACGTTCCCACGAATCCAGGGCGCCGATCCGTGCGGCGAGGTGGTTGCCGTCGGTTCGGACGCAGACGAGGCCCTCATCGGCCGCCGGGTGCTGGCCGACGGCTGGATCCGCGACGTGGACGACCCGACGGACCGTTCGAAGGCCGGGTACCTGGGCTCGGAGCGGGACGGTGGGTACGCACAGTTCTGCGCGATCCCGGCCCGCAACGTCTACCCGGTGGACAGCGGGATGACCGACGTCGAGCTGGCCTCGTTCCCCTGTTCGTGGGCCACCGCCGAGCACATGCTGACACGACCGGCGCTGGCAGCGGGCGAGACGGTGGTGGTCACCGGTGCGTCGGGAGGCGTCGGCTCGGCGCTGGTGCAGCTGTCGAGGTTGCGGGGCGCCCGGGTGGTGGCTGTGACCAGCGCAGCCAAGTTCGCCGACGTGGCCGCCTGCGGGGCCGATGTGTGCGTGGACCGGGCGTCGGCCGACCTGGCGGGAGCAGTCGCCGAGGCGGCCGGCGGTCCGGTGGATGTCCTGGCCGACGTCGTGGGTGGCCCGGACTTCGCCCCCCTCCTGGAGGTCGTGCGCCGTGGCGGCCGCTACACGACGGCGGGGGCCATCGCCGGGCCGATCGTCGACCTCGACCTCAGGACGCTGTACCTGAACGACCTGGAGCTGTACGGCTGCACGGTCTACGAGCCGGCCGTGTTCGAGGCGCTCGTCGGATTTCTGGAGCGGGGCGAGGTGAGGCCGGTGGTGGCTGCCACCTGGCCGCTTTCGGAATTCCACGCCGCCCAGGAGGCGTTCGTGGCCAAGGCCCACACCGGGGCGATGGTCATCACCATCGACTGACCGTCCGGACTGCGACGGGACACCTTGGCCGAGTGACCGCCCGGAGAGCGACTGGATTAGGCGATCGGTGGCTCGTCGGCGTGGAGGGGCGCGTAGAAGTCCAGGTTTTCCCTGAGCAGGTCGAACACAGAGATGTCGGTCTCGGGGAGCTCGCCCTCGTGGTCGCCGGCTGGCTCGGTCCTGTCTCCCCATTTAAGGGCGATCGAGCCCCACGTCACGCCACCGCCGAAGGCCGTCAGGACGATCGTGTCGCCGGGTTCCACCCGTCCGGCGTCCAGGGCGTCGCTGACGGCCATCGGGATCGAGGCCGCCGCCGTGTTGCCGAGCTCGCCGATGTTCATGAACACCCTGTCCGCGTCGATGCCGAGGCGTCGGGTGGCCGACTCGATGATCCTGGCATTGGCCTGGTGGGGGACCACCAGGTCCACGTCGTCGACTGTCAGGCCCGCCCGCTCCAGCACCCGGGCCGCTGACGCCGAGATGTTCTGCACCGCGATCTTGAAGACCGCCTGGCCCTCGAAGTGGAGCCGGTAGACCTCCGGGTCGTTCGTCGGTCCCGGCTCCCCCTGTGAGCCCATCGACCTGATGAGCATCGTCGAGCCCTTGCCGCCGTCGGCGCCCAGGTCCACGGCCAGCACGCCGGCACCGTCCTCGGATGGCTCGAACACGGCGGCGCCCGCACCGTCGCCGAACAGGATGCTGGTACCCCGGTCCCGGTAGTCCATGGTGTAGTGGAGCTTCTCCGCTCCGATGAGCAGGACCTTCTCGGCGAACCCGGCCTGGATCAGCCCGGCCACGACCGAGGTGCCGTAGACGAAGCCGGAGCAGGCGGCGTTCAGGTCGAAGGCGGCGGACCTGGTGGCGCCGATGCGGTCCTGGACCATGGCCGCCGTGCTGGGACAGAGCAGTTCTGGCGTGCAGGTGGCGACCACGACCAGGTCGATCTCGCCGGCTTCCAGGCCTGCACAGGCCAGGGCCCGTCGGGCCGCCAACTCGGCCATGTCGGTGGTCTCAACGTGGGAGAGCCTGCGGTTGTGGATGCCGGTGCGCTGCACTATCCACTCGTCGCTGGTGTCCATGAGCCGCTCCAGGTCGGCGTTGGACAACGTCACCGGCGGCACGCAGCGCCCCCATCCGGTGATCACGGCTCGCGTCGGCATGGAACGAGTTCCTACCACGTCACCCCCTTCGGCTCCTGAGGCGAGGTTCTGCCGGGGCGAACGTCCCGGTGCTGGGAGCGTCCGTGGCTGTAGGTTCGGCGACCGTGTCCGTCGACCAGATGTCCCTCTTCACGGCCCTGCTGGCACTCGGGGCCCTTGCCGTCACCATCGTGGTCGTGGTCGTCGGGGCGACCGCCGCGGGCCGCCGGCGCCTACATGGCCTGCGGGCCGACGCGCTGCGAATGGCGTTCTCGGTCGCCGCCGTGTCGACGGCCGGCAGCCTCTGGTTCTCGGAGGTGGGTGGGTTCCCCCCGTGCGAGCTCTGCTGGTACCAGCGGATCGCCATGTACCCGCTGGTCGTCATCCTGGGCGCGGCGGCGTGGCGGGGCGACCCGGATCCCCGTTGGCGGGTCCTGCCGATGTCGCTCGTCGGGATGGCGCTGTCCGCCTACCACTACCAACTGCAGCTGTTTCCGGACCAGGGATCGTCCTGCGACATCGCCGCTCCCTGCACGCAGCAGTGGGTGGACGAGTTCGGGTTCGTGTCCATTCCGTTCATGGCGTTCTGCGGGTTCGCAGTGGTGACGGCCCTGGTGCTTGCCTCGGGTGCCGCTGACCGTGACACCACGTTGTCGACCCGCGAGGATGCACGACCATGAGCCAGCGCCGATGACCGACATTCCGACCCCGGGGGCCACCGATCGTTCCGGCCCCGGACGCACGATCCTGCTGGCGCTGGTCGGGGCCGTGGCACTGGCCCTGGTGGCAGCCCTGACCCTCGGCGGCGGCGACCCGCCGGGTGACCCGGATGGCTTGGAGACCGGCCCGGTCGCCGTGTTCGGCGAGGGCCTGCCGGCGTTCGAGGAGACGAACGGCGACGATGCCGTAGGCCTCGTGGCGCCGGACTTCGACGCCACGACCTTCGACGGTGGCTTGGTGCAGGTCCGTCCGGGCGACGGGACGGGCTACGTGATCGCCTTCTTCGCCCACTGGTGCCCGCACTGCCAGGCGGAGGTCCCGAAGTTGACCGAATGGATCGGGCGGTACGGCATCCCGTCCGACGTCGAGGTGGTGGCCGTCTCGACGGCCGTCTACCTGGATCGTGGGAACCTGCCCCGGGCCTGGTTCGCTGCCGAGGGTTGGCCCGAGCTGGTGCTGCGCGACTCCGACGACTCGGAGGTGGCCGAGGCGTACGGGCTGCGGAGCTTCCCGTACTTCGTGGTGGTGGGGACCGACGGGCGGGTGCGGGTCCGGGTCAGCGGCGGCCTGCCGCCCGACGGCTGGACCTACCTGCTGGACCAGGCGACCCGGTCAGGCGCCGTACCGACCGGCGAGGACGCCACCTGAGTCAGCCTGTTCAAACCGGGTTGCCCCGAGGCCGCCGCTCGATGACATGCTCGACGGCGTGAGCCCAGTAGATCCCACCTCACAGGCTGGTGGGCATTCGCAGCCTGATGCTGGTAGCGGGGATGGCTGGTCGACGGTCACCGTGGCGGGGCCGGCCGGCCCGATCGAGGTCCGATCCGTCGGAGACGGGCCTGCGGTCGTGATGGTTCCCTCCCTCGGGCGTGGCGCCGTCGACTTCTTACATCTGGGGCGGAGCCTCTCAGCAGGGGGCTATCGGGCGATCGCCCCCGAGCCGCGGGGCATCGGCGGCAGCACCGGGTCGCTCGAGGGAGTGTCGATGGCCGACCTGGCGGGCGACACCGCCGTGGTTATCGAGGCGCTCGGAGTTGGCCCGGCCACCCTGGTCGGCCATGCCTTCGGCAACCGGGTCGCACGGCTGGTTGCGGCACTGCACCCGGGCCAGGTCGAGAGCGTCGTGCTCCTGGCGTGCGGCGGGAGGGTTCCGGCAGCACCCGAGCACAGGGCGGCACTTCGAAGGGTGTTCGACGTCGACTCGTCACCTGAGGAGCACCTCGCAGCGGTGGGCGCCGCGTTCTTCGCTCCGTGTAACGACGCTTCGGTGTGGGCCGGCGGATGGCACCCTGTGGTGGCCCACCACCAGGGCCGTGCCGTGGCCGACGACGACATCGAGGTCTGGTGGACGGCCGGATCGGCCGACGTACTTGTGCTGCAGCCCGCCGATGACGTCGTCGCTCTGCCGGCCAACGCCCGGAGCATCGTCGACCTGTTGGGCGACCGGGCATCGTTGGTGGTGGTCGCCGACGCCGGCCACGCCCTTCTTCCCGAGCAGCCACAGGTGGTGGCCGACACGCTGCTCGAATGGTTGCGCGACAGGAGTCGTAGAACGGGACAATAGGGGCCAAATGTCCAATCTTGTGCAATCAGGCAACGGCGCTTGGGTCCGAATCGAGTGGGATGTCTGAGATGTTGAGCCTCTTGACATGTGAGTATTACTAACATAAGTTTTGTCAATAAATATGGAGAGTCCACCCTCGGTAAGGTTGCCGGTAACAAGGGTGCGACTCGCAGGAGAAGTCTCTATGTCTGCACCAGTCCACGTGTACAAGGCCTACATCAAGGCCGACCTCGACGAGGTCTGGCGGGCAATCACCGATGGAGACCTCACCGCTCAATATCGCGGACCCTGCCATCCCGATCTCGGCATGGCTGAGTACGGCACCGGGGTCAAGTCCGATTGGAAACCGGGTTCCCTAGTCCAGCACCTCACCCGTGACGGCAGTGTCGTCGCCGACGGCGAG
>JAKURY010000030.1 GCA_022452145.1 Acidimicrobiales bacterium
GGCCCCCATCACGCCGCCCCCCGTCCCCGGACCGGCCTCCCCCGCGGTGTACAGCTCCCTGCCGGTGTCGCCCCCATAAGAGCTCCGGAACAGTTGGCAGGACACCCCGGCCACCTCGGCGTCGACGATCCAGCCGTAGGGGGAGCCTTCGTGGTCCAGGTCCTGGTTGGTCAACTGCGAGAGCACGGCCGGGGCGTTGGGGCCCCATAGGCCGAGCGTGGTCAACTGCTTCGTGATGTTCGTGAACGTCACCGAGCTGTCGGTCGGCATGTGTCGGCGCGTCCAGAACTCGTCCCGACCGCCATCGAAGACGCCGGTGACGATCCGCACCCGGTCCTCGCCGAGGCGCATCATCGTAAGGTCGGAGTGGAAGCCGCCGTCGGAGTTCAGCCAGGGCGTGTAGATCGAGCGGCCGACCGGCACGTCGACCTTGTTCACCGCCAGGCGATCGGCGTACTCCACGGCGCCCGGGCCCTCCAACTCGTAGATCTGGAAGGCGCTCAGGTCGACCACGCCGCAGTTCTCACGCAGGTTGAGGTGCTCGCCGACGGTGATGGGGCTCCACCAGCGGTTGTCCCACTCGACCTCCCTCTCGGAGAGCCCATAGCGCTCCACCAGGTCGGCATTGGCGCCGTACCACTGCGGCCGCTCCCAGGTACGGGCCTGGAAGAATTCGGCGCCCAGGTCCTCCTGGCGCGAGAAGTAGGGACCGACCTGCAGGTTGCGGCGCCCCACCCACTGCTCGGCAGGGTGGACGATGCCGTAGGTCTTGTTGAAATGCTCCTCTGCACGCGACCAGATGTGCTCGTCGGTCCGCTCCTCGTCGTAGAAACGGGCGATGTCGGCGCCGTGGACGTCGATCACCCGGGGATAGCCGTATGTCATCCATTCGGCGACGGCCTGGGCCATGCCCGGCCCCTCCTTGACCCATACGGCTGCGGCCGACCAGAGGTTGCGGACCTCGGGGGTCTCGCCGAGGCACGGCATGGTGTCCGGGGTCATCGATAGGAGGCCGTTGATGGCGTACCTGATCTCGGCGTCGCCCAACATGTCCATCAACTCGATGGCCGTCTCCATCTGCGGATCGAAGTCGTCGTCCGTGAACGGCATCTCGGTCGGCGAGAGCGCAGCCTCCTGGTTGGACGGGATCTCGTCAGGGTGGTGCAAGATCGGCCGGTGGCCGTATGAGCCGATCTCCATGGAGCCGGCCGACTGCCGCTCGTAGCAGAAGGTGTCCATGTCGCGAACGATCGGGTAGCCGATCTCGTTGTTGGTCTCGGCCAGGATGTCCATCGGGCCGACATCGGCCATCTGGTGGACGGTCGGGACCAGCGGGATGGTGGCATCGGCCATGTTGGCAATCCGGTTGGACCAGACGCCACAGGCGATGACGACGTACCCGGCCTCGATGGTGCCCCTGTCGGTGACGACCGACGACACGGTGGTCACGCCGCCCTCGCCCTCGACGGTCCTGATGTCGAGGACCTCGGTGTTTGCGAACACCTGGCAACCGGCCGTCTCGACGGCCTCCCGGCGCATGGTGGTCCCGGTCTCGAGCGAGTCGACCACCGAGACCGTCGGGCAGTAGAAGCCGCCCAGGATTACTTCCTCGTTGATGAACGGCACCAGGGCCTTCACCTCGGTCGGCGTGAGCAGGTGGGCCTCGATGCCCCATGCCATGGCCGACGTCATCCGCCGGTCGAGCTCATTCATCCGGTCGGTGGTTCGGGCCACCTCGATGCCGCCGGAGTCCACCGAGAGTTGCATGTCCCGAAACTGGTTGGCGCTCTGCTCGCCGAGCAGGGCCATCTCCTTGTTGTGGTCCACCGGGAAGATGAAGTTGGAGGCGTGGCCGGTCGAACCACCCGGATTGGGCAGCGGGCCCTTGTCCAACAGGACCATGTCGGTCCAGCCCAGACGGGCCAGATGGCCGACGAGGCAACTGCCCACGATGCCGGCACCGATCACGACGACGTTGGCGCGAGTCGGAAAATCGCTCATTCGATTGTTCTCCTGGAACGCAGCAGGGACGGCTCGAGGAGGCGTCACCAGGGCGGTTGGGACGGTGCCTGTCGGCGGTCGCCGCAGGGCGGCGTGATCCTACCGACGGCCCCCACGGGATGCTGACGAATCCCGGTCGTCGAAGTCGCAACCGCTGACGATCCCTCAGGGCCGGCCCCCGACGGCTCCCACCGGCCCCGGACAGCCTGCGCCGACCCCCGACAGCTGCCACCGGCCGCGTAGACGACCTCGCGGTATACAGCAACTAGTTTCGCTGCGCACGGCCGATGGCTCGCTTCCAGTGACCGATGGTCCTCTGAGCGCGATCGAAAGGTGGACACGCGGTGGCCGACCAGCAGCGGGTTCTAATCACCGGAGGGGCGTCCGGCATCGGACGTGCCATGGCCGAGGCATTCCACGACGACGGCGCCCGGGTCCACGTGGCCGACATGGTGGGCGAGCCCCCGGACGGGTGTGGCCTCACCACCCTCGACGTGTCCGACGCAGACGCCGTCGACAGGCTTTTCGAAGAAGTGGCGACGGAGATGGGGGGCCTCGACGTGCTGTGCGCCAACGTCGGCATCGCTGGCCCTGTCGGACCTGTGGAGGACATCGACGTCGAGGGCTGGGACCTGACGATGGCCGTCAACGTGCGGAGCGCCTTCCTGTGCTGCCGTCGGGCCGTGCCCCTCCTGCGGGAGGCTGGTGGTGGCTCGATCCTGTTGACCTCGTCGACAGCCGGGGTCACCGGCTTCCCGATGCGATCTCCCTACGCCGCGTCCAAGTACGCCGTCATCGGGTTGTCGGACACCCTGGCCATGGAGTTGGGCGAGTTCGGCATCCGTGTCAACACCTTGTGCCCAGGTTCGGTCGACGGGGACCGCATGTGCCGGGTGATCGCCGCCGAGGCCGACGTCACCGGGGTCCCGGTGGCCGAGTTGCGCGACACCTACGAGAAGCAGGTGTCGATGCGGACCTTCGTGGAGGGACGGGACATCGCTGCCATGGCCGTCTTCCTCGCCTCGCCCGCAGCCCGCTACGTGAACGGCCAGACCATCGCCGTGGACGGTGGCCTGGAGACCCTGCGCAACATCTGGCGGACCTGACCGGGCCACCGGATACAGATCCACCAGACCAGGGCAGGGGATCCGAACCTGCCGGATAGGGGTGCGCTCAGCCACCCCGCCGGTCGCTAGGTCCTATGGCAACCGAGGTGATCGCTCCGTGGACGGCAGACCTCGTCGAAGGTCCGGTACCTGGCAGCCGGGCGGCGAGGTCAGACCGGCAGGATCAGACCACGTGGCCGAGCGCCGAGGAGATTGCGACAGCCGTCGACCGCACCCGGTCGGCGATGATGTCCCGCAACGCCTCGTCGGGGAAGCGGTAGCTGGGACCGTGGCTGTGCAGAGCCCCGACGACTGCGCCGGCGCCGTTGAAAAGCGGGGCGGCGACCGAGTTGATGCCCTCGGAGAACTCCTCCTCCATCCAAGACACGTCGTCCTCCCGGATCCTGTCCAGGCGCTCGCGGAGGCGGCCGGGATCGGTTACGGACCTGGGCGTGTACCTGTCGAGCTTCCGGGCCAGGTACCGGTCGACGGCCTCGTCGGGCCAGTGGGCCAGGACCACCATGCCCGACGGCACGATATGCATGGGCAGGCTGACGCCGGTCCAGTCCCTCACCTGTACCGGGTTGGCGCAGTCCACCTGTCCGATGTAGTGGACGTCGTAGCCGGCCGGAATCGAGAGACCCACCGCCTCCGCCAGCAGCTCGACCAGATCGAGCATGTGGGGTTGTGCGACGGCCAGCAGGCTCTGGTTGGGGTCGATGCTGGCGGCCATCTTCACGATGGACCAACCGATGCGATAGCCGTTATCGTCCACCATCCGCTCGACCGCCCCCAGCCTTTCGAGGGTGCCCAGCAGGCGGGCCACGGTGCTCGTCGGGAGGCCCAGCCGACGGGAGAGTTCGCTGATCCCGGCCGGGTCGCCTGCCACCTCGTCGAGGATCTGGAACGCCCGGTCGATGCTCTGCACCGTCTGCATGGTCTGGATCCGCCCATTCACCCGATCGACATGGCATCCCACTTAGCGGGAAACAGTTCCCGAGACGTGGACACGCCAATGGCTGGTCTGTATAGTTCCCATCATACGGGGTCATCCCGCATTATGGGAATCGATATCCGGCCCTACCGGATATTGTGGCGCCGATCCGAGCCCGACCCACCGGGCACCTCTGGCTGAACCGGACCACGACCGTGGTCCCCGATCCGCAACGGAGCCCATCATGGTCGAAGAGAACATCACCGACGATGAGATCATCCTGGCAGACCTGCCGGACGACGAGCTCACCGCCCAGATGCACGACGACCTCTACGACGGCCTAGCCGACGAGATCGTGGAGGGAACCGAGATCCTCCTGGGGCGCGGCTGGAGCGCCGACCGGGTCCTGAACGACGCCCTGGTGGAGGGCATGAGGATCGTCGGCATCGACTTCCGCGACGGCATCCTCTTCGTACCCGAGGTCCTCCTGGCCGCGAACGCCATGAAGGCCGGCATGGCCATCCTCCGACCGCTGCTGGCCGAGACCGGCGTCCAGCCCATCGGCAAGGTGGTGATCGGAACCGTCAAGGGCGACATCCACGACATCGGCAAGAACCTGGTCGGCATGATGCTGGAGGGTGCCGGATTCGAGGTCATCGACCTGGGCATCAACACCGACGTCGAACAGTTCCTTGCGGCGCTGGACGAGCACAAGCCGGACATCATCGGCATGTCGGCCCTACTCACCACGACCATGCCCTACATGAAAGTCGTCATCGACACCCTCGAGGAGAAGAGCCTCCGCGGGGAGTACATGGTGATCGTCGGCGGCGCCCCACTGAACGAGGAGTTCAGCGAGGCCATCGGCGCCGACGCCTATTGCCGCGATGCTGCCGTCGCCTCGGAGACCGCCTCCCGCCTGGTCGCCCAACGGCGCGCCGCAGCAGCCTGAACCGCCGCACATGACCGAGACCTCCGGCGCCTGCACGGCACCGGGTGGACGCACCCTCATCGTCGCCTGCGGCGCGCTCGCCCGCGAGCTGCTCCGGATCGTCGAGGCCAACGGCCTCGACCACGTCGACGTCGAGTGCCTGCCGGCCTCGTACCACAACACCCCGGACGTGATCCCCGACGCCGTCGCCGAGCGCGTCCGATCCGCCGCCGACCGCTACGAGCGGATCTTCGTCGGCTACGGGGACTGCGGAACCGGCGGTCGCCTGGACGCTGTGTGCGCAGAACTCGATGTGGAACGCCTCCCGGGCGACCACTGCTACGAGTTCCTTACAGGCGGGGCAGCGTTCGCCGAGCTGCATGCAGAGGAGTTGGGCACCTTCTTCCTCACCGACTACCTGGTGAAGCACTTCGATCGCCTGGTGGTCCGGGCCTTCTGGCTGGACACCCACCCGGAACTGCGATCCCAGGTCTTCGCCAACTACCGCCGCCTGGTGTACCTGGCCCAGACCGATGATCCCGATCTGGTCGAGCGGGCCCGGGCCGCGGCAGCCCGCCTCGAGCTGGACTTCGAGTTGCGACGCACCGGTCTGGGCGACCTGGAGGCCAGCATCGTCGCGCTGGGTCGACACGGCGACCAGAGAACCGGTCGGGAGCCTGATGCAGTCGCCGTCGCATCCGCCGGACCCACCCCCACAGGAGGCCGCTGAGCCCATGGCCGCCCATCTGGTCACCATCTACTGGCGTGACATCCCCGCCCAGATCACGGCCCAGCAGGGCCGGACCCGGGAAAAGGCACTGCTCGATGCCCGCTTTCAGCACGCCATCGACCGCGCGGCGATGGTGGCCGGCATGGAGGACACCGACTCCTACATCGCCCAGTGGCGACGCGTCACCACGCCCTGTCCTCCCGACATGGCCGCAGCAGTGGCCGACGAGATCGCGCGCATCGACGAGTCCTACCCCGGGGACCGGCTCGAGCGCCTCGTGCGCTCGGGTGGCGTAGAGGACTGAAGCAACCAACCGCGGAACCGTCACCGACGACGGTCCCTGACCAGAGAGCCATCACACAGATGACCGACACGATCCTCAGCTCGGCCACCCGCGAGGTGGCCATCGGTTTCGGCAGGCCCTTCGTAATGATCGGCGAGCGCATCAACCCCACGGGCCGAAAGCTCCTCGCAGAGGAGATGAAGGCCGGCGACTTCAGCCGGGTAGAGGCCGACGCAATCGCCCAGGTCGAGGCCGGCGCCCACATGCTGGACGTCAACGCCGGCATCCCGCTGGCCGACGAGCCGGCCCTGCTGGCCAGGGCCATCCAACTGGTCCAGTCCGTGACCGACGTGCCGCTGTCCATCGACTCGTCGATCATCGCAGCCCTGGAGGCAGGCCTGGCCGTCTACCAGGGCAAGCCCCTGGTCAACTCGGTGACCGGCGAAGACGAGGTCCTGGAACGGGTCCTTCCGCTCGTGGCCAGGGCGGGTGCGGCCGTGGTGGCCATATCCAACGACGACACCGGCATCTCCGAGGACCCCGACGTGCGCTTCGCCGTGGCGAAGAAGATCGTCGAACGCGCCGCCGACCACGGGATTCCGGCCTCCGACGTCGTGGTCGACCCGTTGGTCATGCCGATCGGAGCCATGGGCACCGCCGGCCGCCAGGTGTTCACCCTGGTGCGCCGCCTGCGGGAGGAGCTGAAGGTCAACACCACCTGCGGTGCTTCCAACGTGAGCTTCGGGCTGCCCAACCGCCACGTCATCACCGGCACGTTCCTGGCCATGGCGATCAGCCACGGCATGACGTCAGCCATAATGAGCCCACTGCACCCCGAGGTGAAGACGGCCATCCGGGCCGCCGACGTGCTGACCGGAGCGGACCGCAACTGTGCCGCATGGATCCGGGCCAACCGGGACCCCAACGCCCCCGGCGGTGCCCGGGAACGCCGCGAGGGCCGCCGCCGCGTGACCGCCTGAGCCCGGGCCATCCAGCCCCCAGAGCCTCAGTCCCGTCCGATGAGCCCGACAGACCAACACCTGGACGAACACCTGGTCGTGTTCACGCCGTCGGGCCGGCGCGGCACCGTCGCGGTCGGTACGACGCTGCTGGACGCCGCCAGGAAGCTGGGCGTCGACCTCGACTCGGTGTGCGGAGGGCGGGGCATCTGCGGCCGTTGCCAGGTCGAGCCGACCTTCGGCGAGTTCGCCAAGCACGGCATTACCGTCGCCGACGACCACGTGTCGGCCCGTGGCGCGGTAGAGGAGGCCTATCGGGGTCGCCGACCCCTGTCCGGGACCCATCGCCTCGGTTGCGCGGCCATGGTGTGCGGTGACCTGGTGGTCGATGTACCGGCCGGAAGCCAGGTTCACCGCCAGATCATCCGGAAGGACGTCGACCTCGGTGACCTGGAGTTGGACCCGGTGCTCGTCCTGCGCCTGGTCGAGGTGCCGGAGCCGACGTTGGACGAGTCGGTTGGCGAGGTTCGTCGCCTCCTCGACGCCCTGGCCGACCAGTGGGCCCTCACCGGCCTCTACGTGGACGACCGAATCGTGGCCGAGGTCCAGGCCGCCCTGTCCGAGGGGAAGCGCACGATCACCGTGGCGGTCCGGGACAACAGCGAGGTGGTGGCAGCCTGGCCGGGCCTACGGGACCGCGCCCTCGGTGTGGCCGTCGACGTCGGGTCCACGACCATCGCCGGCCACCTCTGCGACCTGGCGACCGGCACGGTGCTGGCGACGGCCGGCACCATGAACCCCCAGATCCGGTTCGGCGAGGACCTGATGAGCCGGGTCTCCTACGTGATGATGAACCCGGGTGGCGAGGTGGCGCTGACCGGTGCCGTGCAGGAAGCCCTCGACGACCTGCTGGGCGACCTCTGCGAGCAGGCGGGTGCGGCCAGGGACGAGGTGCTCGAGTTTGTGCTGGTCGGCAACCCGGTCATGCACCACCTGTTCCTGGGCTACGACCCCACCCCGCTGGGCGGGGCGCCGTTCGCTCTCGCCGTGGACGGGGCACTCGACCTGACGGCCGGCGACCTGGGCCTGGTCGCCCACGGATCCGCCCGGGTCCACGTGCTGCCGTGCATCGCCGGCCACGTCGGAGCCGACACCGCCGCGGTCATCCTGTCAACCCGGCCGCACGAGGCCGACGACGTGAGCCTGGTGGTGGACGTCGGCACCAACGCCGAGATCGTGCTGGCCGGTGGTGGGCGAGTGCTGGCAGCCTCCAGCCCCACCGGACCGGCGTTCGAGGGTGCCCAGATCAGCGCCGGCCAGCGCGCCACGGCGGGCGCCATCGAGCGGGTCAGAATCGACCCGGCCTCCGGGGAGCCGAGGTTCCGTGTCATCGGCGTGGACGCCTGGTCCGACGAAGAGGGCTTCGCCGAGTCCGTGGCCTCCACAGGTGTCACCGGCATCTGCGGCTCGGGGATCATCGAGGTGGTGGCTGAGTTGTGGCTGGTCGGGCTGATGAACGCCGATGGAGTCATAGGTGGAGACGGCACGAGGCCCTCGGACCGCATCGAGGTCGACGGGCGGACGTCCTCGTACGTCCTCCACGACCCGGGCGACGGCGGCGAGCGACTCCTCGTGACCCAGAACGACATCCGGGCGATACAGCTCGCCAAGGCCGCCCTCTACGCGGGCATACGGCTGCTCATGGACCACCTAGGCGTCGACGAGATCGACCGGATCGGGCTGGCAGGCGCGTTCGGCAGCCACATCGACACCGTCCACGCCACCGTGCTGGGCCTGGTGCCGGACTGCGATCCGGACCGCGTGACCAGCGTGGGCAATGCGGCCGGGGCCGGTGCCGTCATCGCCCTGCTGTCGGGAAGCGCCCGGACCGAGATCCAAGGTGTGGTGGGCCGCATCGAGAAGATTGAGACAGCCCTCGAAGCCTCGTTCCAGGCGCACTTCGTAGACGCCATGGCAATCCCCCACCGGACAGCCGGCTACCCCCGGCTGTCGACACGTATCACGCTCCCCGAGCGGCCCGCCATATCTACGGCGGGACCGGAGCGATCCGGACGACGACGCCGCAACGCCGCGGCTGGAGAGGAACCCGGCACATGAGCGATGCACCACGAGGTCGCCGCAGCGGTGGCCGGGCAGGCCGCCAGGCCCTCCGCTCAGAGTCCGCGACCGAGGCCTGCGCGTTCCTGACCCGGACCATGGAGCCGTTCGAGGTCCTGTCGGTCGAGGGGTTGGAGACCATCGAGCACAACGCCGACACCATTCTCGCCGAGCTCGGCATCGACTTCCGCGACTACCCGTCGGCCCTCACCCTGATGGCCGACGCCGGGGCGGACGTCGACGGTGAACGGGTGCGGTTCCCCCGGGGCATGTGCCGCCAGATCATCCGGGCCTCGGCGCCGGCCGTCTACACCCAGCACGCCCGCAACCCGGCGCGCAGCGTGCAGGTGGGCGGCGACGCCACGGTTCTGGTCCCTGCCTACGGATCGCCGTTCACGCGCTGCCTGGACGAAGGCCGTAGATACGCCACGATCCAGGACTTCCGGAACTTCGTGAAGTTGGCGTACCTCAGCCCGGGCCTGCACCACTCGGGCGGCACGATCGTCGAACCGGTGGACATCCCGGTGTCCAAGAGGCACCTGGACATGGTGTATTCGCACCTCAGGTACAGCGACAAGCCGTTCATGGGATCGGTCACCGCCGCCGAGCGGGCCCAGGACTCCATCGACCTCGCGGGCTTCGTCTTCGGCGACGAGTTCGTCCAGCAGAACACGGTGATGACCAGCCTCATCAACGCCTCGTCACCCATGGCGTGGGACGCCACCATGCTGGGAGCCGCCGAGGCGTATGCCCGCTCCAACCAGGCCACCATGATCAGCCCGTTCATCCTGGCCGGGGCCATGGCGCCGGTGACGGTGGCCGGCGTGGCTGCCCAGACCCTGGCCGAGGCGCTGGCCGGCATGACGTTCGTCCAGCTCGTGAACCCCGGAGCACCGGTGGTGTTCGGCTCGTTCGCCAGCTCGATGTCCATGCAGACCGGCGCCCCGACGTTCGGCACGCCCGAACCTGCCCTCGTGCTGTACACGGTGGCCGCCCTGGCCCGCCGACTGGGCGTGCCGTTCCGCTCGGGCGGGAACCTGTGCGCATCCAAGGTCGCCGATGCCCAGGCGGCTTCGGAGTCCATGGCCACGTTCATCCCGGCGCTCATGGCCGGCGTGAACTTCATGCTCCACTCGGCTGGATGGCTGGAGGGAGGCCTCACCATGGGCTACGAGAAGTTCATCATCGACGCCGACCAGTGCAGCCTGGCCGCCACGTTCGTCGACGGGGTGGACATGTCGGAGAACGGGCAGGCCATGGGCGCCATCAGCGAGGTGAGCCCCGGCGGACACTTCCTGGGTACCGCCCACACGCTGGCCAACTTCGAGACGGCGTTCGCCCGCTCCGAGGTGGCCAACAACGACTCCTTCGAACAGTGGGCCGACGACGGCAGCCTGGACGCCGCCCAACGGGCCAACGGTCTGTGGAAGCAGATGCTGGCCTCCTATGAAGCGCCCCCACTTGACGAGTCCATCGACGAGGCGATGCTGGACTTCATCGCCCGCCGCAAGGAGGTCATACCCGACGAGTTCGGCTAGGCAGGCGGGGTTCACTCGGGCTTCTGGAAGCCGGGGTGGATTCACTGGGATTGGCGATTCTTTCCGCACAGTAGACCCAATCCCCGCGCCTGACTACACTCCCCAAGGCTTCCGGACCGCTGGACAGACCGGACTTCCAGACACGGGCGCCCGCATTGGCGGATGCCACCACCCGTTTCAGAAAACAATAAAGAGAACAGAGATTAAAGAACAATGTCGTTCCCCTCAGACCTCGAGATCGCCCGCGGTGCCAACCTGCTCCCGCTGACCGACATCGCCGCCGACGCTGGCATCCCCGTCGACTGCCTCGAGCCGTACGGCGAGGGCGCAGCCAAGATCAAGCTGTGCGCCGTCGAGCAGATGTCGGACAGGCCGAAGGCCCGCTACGTCGTGGTCTCGGCCATCACCCCCACCCCGCTGGGCGAGGGCAAGACCACCACCACGGTCGGCCTCGGCCAGGGCTTCAGCCACATCGGCAAGAAGGCCACAATCGCCATCCGCCAGCCATCCATGGGGCCGACCTTTGGCATCAAGGGCGGCGCGGCCGGTGGCGGCTACAGCCAGGTCGTCCCGATGGAGCTGTTCAACCTCCACCTGACCGGCGACATGCACGCGGTCACGGCGGCCCACAACATGTGCTCCGCCATGCTCGACGCCCACCTGTTCCACGGCAACGACCTGGACCTCGACCTGCACAACATCACCTGGCGCCGAGTCATGGACATAAACGAACGCGCCCTGCGCAACATCGTGGTCGGCCTCGGCGGCCGCCTCGACGGCATTCCCCGTGAGACCGGCTTCGACATCACAGCCGCCTCGGAGGTCATGGCCGCCCTGGCACTGTGCACCTCGCTGGCCGACCTGCGGGCCCGCATGGGCCGCATCGTCGTCGGCTACGACTCCTCGGGCACCCCTGTCACCGCCGAGGACCTCGGCGTGGCCGGCTCGATGACGGTCATCCTGAAGGAGGCCATCAAGCCCAACCTCATGCAGACGCTGGAGGGAACGCCGGCGCTCGTCCACTGCGGCCCGTTCGGCAACATCGCCACCGGCAACTCGTCGATCATCGCCGACCAGATCGGAATCCACACCGGCGACTTCCTCCTCACCGAAGCGGGCTTCGGTGCCGACATGGGCGCCGAGCGCTTCTTCAACATCAAGTGCCGCTACTCGGGCATCGCCCCGGACGCCGCCGTTCTTGTGGCCACCGTGCGCGGCCTCAAGGCCCACTCCGGCAACCACAAGATCGTGGCAGGCAGGCCACTGCCCGAGGCCCTCCTCTTCGAGAACCCCGACGAGGTCCACCAGGGTGGCGACAACCTCCGCAAGCAGTTGGAGAACATGCAGGTCCACGGCGTGTCGCCGGTGGTGGCCATCAACGTGTTCCCCGGCGACCACGACGTCGACATCAACGCCATCAAGGAGATCGCCGACGAGTTCAACGCCCGATCCGCGATCACCACCCACTTCGCCGACGGTGGCTCCGGTGCCGCCGAACTGGCCGAGGCGGTGGCCGAGGCGGCCGACGAGCCCAGCGAGTTCAAGGTCCTGTACCCGGACGAGATGTCGCTACGGGACAAGATCCGGACGGTGGCCGACAAGGTGTACGGCGCCGACGGCGTGGACTTCTCGCCGCAGGCCAACAAGCAGATCGACTCCTACGAGGCCAACGGCTTCGGCAACCTGCCGGTCTGCATCGCCAAGACCCACCTGTCGATCAGCTCGAATCCCGCCCTGAAGGGTGCACCGACCGGCTGGACGCTGCCCGTCCGAGAGGTCCGGGCGTCGGTGGGCGCAGGGTTCGTCTACCCGATCTGCGGTGACATGCGTACGATGCCCGGCCTCGGTTCCAGGCCCGGTGCAATGGGCATCGACATCGACGAGAACGGTGAGATAGTCGGCCTGAGCTGACCCTCCCGGAGGACACGGAAAGGAGGCACCGTGGCCACCCGAGCCAGGGCCGACAGGGCCGTCCAGAAGCGCCTGCTCGAGGGCATGACCTACGAGCTGATACCGCTCAAGAACCTCGCCGACCAGTCCATGTTCCTGCCGGCCGGTGCCACAGTGTCGGTGACTTGCTCGCCTGCCAAGACCATCGATGACACGCTTGACCTTTGCGCCCACTACGGCGACCAGGGCTTCACCGTCATCCCCCACCTGGCAGCGCGCATGGCGGAGGACGAGGACCACGTCGCCCGCATCGTCCGGCGGGTCAACGAACAGGGCATCAGGAAAGTGTTCTGCATCGGTGGCGACGCAGAGCCCCGCGGACCCTTCACCGACGCCGCCGGGTTCCTCCGATCGTTCCTGGACCGCCGACCCGAAATCGACGTGGTCGGAGTCGGCTCGTACCCCGACGGGCACTCGACGATTCCCGAACAGGCCCTGGTGGACAGTCTGGTCGAGAAGCAGGAAATGATCCGGGAAGCCGGCCTGAAGGGCTACATGGCCACCCAGATGTGCTTCAGCGCCAACACCATCGGCGGCTGGCTGAAGAACCGTCGCCTAGCCGGCGTGGACCTGCCGTGCCACCTCGGCGTACCCGGAGCGATCGACAGGACCAGGTTGCTGACCATCTCGATCCGCCTGGGCATCGGCCACTCGGCGCGCTACCTGAAGAAGAACTCGACGTCGGTCATCCGCCTGCTCTCGCCGGGCGGCTACAACCCGAACAAGCTCATCATTCCGCTGTCGACCCGCGCCGAGGAACTGGGCATAGTCGGGATCCACTGCTTCACGTTCAACGCGGTGGACACCACCGAAGACTGGCGCCAGAAGTCCCTGCAGAAGTTGGGCTAACGCCGGGCCGGTGCCGGACTGGCAGGCACCGGACTGGCAGCAGGGCCCTCCCCTCGGGCAGGATCACCAGCGTGCCAACCGGCTCCCATCCACTCCTGCTCTCGCCCATCCGGTTGGGGCCGCTGGACCTCCGGAACCGCATCGTCCTCCCGGCGATGGACCAGAACAACTGCGACGACGGCCTCATCACCGACGAAACCATCGCCCACTACGAGGAACGTGCCCGTGGCGGGACGGGCCTGCTGATCCTGGAGACGTCGGCCGTGGCGTTCCCCCACGGCGCTACCTCCCGCCACCAACCGGCGCTGTCCCACGACGGCGTGATCGACGGGCTGACCCACCTGGCCGACGCCGTCCACGCCCACGGAGCCCGGATGGTGGTCCAGGTGAACCACCATGGCCGAATCTCCGGCGTGGACACCGCCGAGGGCCGGCCGTCGCTGGTACCGAGCCTGCCGGTCCCGGAGATCGACACCTCGCAGATAATGGTCGACACCACCATGGACGAGCTGATGGGCATGGCGACGCTCACCGGCGGGAAGATGCCCACCTACGAGGAGGCTTCGGCCGAAACGCTGGACCAGGTGGTCGGGCAGTTCGCCGATGCCTCGGCCCGCGTCCGTGCCGCCGGGCTAGACGGCGTGGAGGTACACGCCGGCCACGGCTACCTGCTGGCCACCTTCCTCTCACCCGCCTGGAACCGGCGTACCGATCGGTACGGCGGCTCGCCCGAGGATCGGGCGCGTCTACTCACCGACGTGGTCACGGCCATCCGCCAGCGGTGCGGCCCCGACTTCGGAATCCTGGTCCGCCTCGACGGTCGTGACTACGGCATGGCCGACGACATCACACCGGACCTGGCAGCTCGCTACGCCACGTTGGCGGTCGGGGCCGGGGCCGACGCCATCCACGTGACCGCATACTCCACGACGGCCGGAGGCCCCGGCTTCACCGACGGCCCTCTCCCATGGCAGGAGTGCCAGTACGAGGACCTGGCGCGGACGGTCAAGGCGGTGGTCGACGTGCCGGTAATCGCCGTCGGCCGCATCGGTCCGGACGACGGCGAGCGGATCCTGGCCGACGGAGGAGCCGACCTGATCGCCATGGGTCGCCAACTCCTGGCAGACCCCGACCTGGCCGAACGGCTGTCCACCGGCCGCCCCGACCTGGTCCGACCCTGCATCAACTGCTTCGTGTGCGTGGCCCAGAACTTCTGGTCGGGGAAGCCGATCTGTGCGGTCAACGCCCGACTGGGCCACTACGACGAGTCGCCGACCGGCCCCACCGACACGCGGCGCCACATCGTGGTGGTCGGGGGTGGACCGGGGGGCATGGAGGCCGCCCGGGTGGCTGCCGGACGAGGCCATCGGGTGACCCTGCTGGAGAAGGCTGGCCGTCTGGGCGGTACGGCACTTTTCTCCTCGCTGACCACCCCGATGAACGGCGAGCTGGTCCGCTACCTGGTGGCGTCCCTGGGCGAGTTGGACGTCGACGTCCGGACCGGAACCACGGCGACCCCGGCGGCGGTCGCCGCCCTCTGCCCCGACGTCGTCGTGGTGGCCACCGGGGCTACACGGGTGCGGCCGGACGTGCCTGGTGCCGAGCTGGGCCACGTACTGTCCGGCGACGACCTGCGCAGCCTCCTCACCGGTGAGGGAGACCTCGGAGCACGGCGACCCGGTGTCGTCGTCCGCCTCGCCCTCGCCGTCGGCCGATCCCTCGGCCTGACCGCAGACATGGACAGGGTCAGGTCGCTGTCGCGACGGTGGATGCCCATAGGGCGCCGGATCGTGGTGGTCGGTGGCGGGCTGGTCGGTGCCGAGTTGGCCGAGTTCATGGCCGAGCGCGGCCGCGCCGTCACCGTGCTCGAGGAGGGGCAGTACCTGGCACCGGAGATGGCCCACCCCCGACGGTGGCGGGCCCTACACGAGGCCCGTCTCAACGGGGTCGTGTTCCACACCGGTGCGACGGTCATGGCTATCACCGCCACCCACGTCGAGTACCGACAGGGCGACGAGGCCCACAGGCTCGCCGCCGACACGGTGGTCCTGGCCGGCGGGATTCGACCCGATCCGTCCCTGGGTGACCGGATCCGCGAAGCCACGGGAGTGGAAGTGTCCGTCATCGGAGACGCAGCGGCGACCGGCTACATCGAGGGCGCCATCGGTTCGGGCAACCGGGTGGGCAACGCTCTCTGACCCGCCTCGTCCCGGCAGGGACACCATCGGTAGCGTCCACCTCGTGACCAGTCTGAAAGCCGCACCGTCGTGGAATCCCTTCGATCCGGACTTCCTGGTCGACCCGTATCCGCAGTACGAGCGTCTCCGCGACGAGGATCCGGTCCACCGCACGCCGCTGGGCGTGCTCGTCGTGTCCCGGTACGAGGACGTGAACCAGATCCTGCGCGACCCCCGGACCTCGGTCCAGCGCTTCGAGACCTCCGACATGACGCCCGAGCACATGCGCCCCCTGCGCGACAGGCAGATGGAACGCGAGCCGTCCATCCTCGGCCTGGACCCGCCCGACCACACCCGTCTCCGCAAGCTGGTGCAACGCACCTTCACCCCGCGGGCAATCGGTCGCATGCGCGACCAGACCACGGCCATCGTGGACGACCTCCTGGACGACCTGTCAGGGCGCGACGAGATCGACCTCATAGCCGACTACGCCTTCGTGATCCCGTTCGCTGTGATCCACGCGATGCTCGGCCTGCCGGCGGCCGACATGGCCCAGGTCCGGGCCTGGTCGCACGCCCTCACCCAGACGCTCGAACCACTCCTGACCCCCGAACAGGTCACGGCGGCCCTTGAGGCCGGCGAACACATGGACCGCTACCTAACCGACGCCATCGCCGCCAAGAGGCAGGACCCGGCAACCGACCTCCTGACCGACCTGGTCCTCGCCGAGGAGGAGGGGGACCGGATGTCGGAAGCGGAGCTGCTCTCGATGACGTCGCTCCTGTTCATCGCAGGGCACGAGACCACCGTCAACCTGATCGGCAACGGGACCCACGCCCTGCTCCGCCACCCCGACCAGCTGGACCTGGTACAGACCGACGAGTCTGTGGACGACACCGTGGCCGACGAACTGCTGCGCTACGACAGCCCCGTCCAGACCTCAGGTCGCCGGGTTATGCACGACGTCGAGGTCGCCGGCCGGGTCATCCCCTCAGGGGAGATGGTCCTGACCGCCCTGGGCAGCGCCAACCGGGATCCCCGCTTCTGGGGCGACACAGCCGACGACCTGGACGTGACACGTGCCGACGCCAACCGGCACGTGTCGTTCGGGAGCGGCGTACACCACTGCCTGGGCGCGGCCCTGGCCCGCATGGAGGGCGAGATCGCCATCACCCGACTGGTGAGACGCTTCCCCGACCTGGCCCTGGCCGGCGACCCGACCTACAACGCCCGGATCATCCTCCGGGGCCGGGACGTGCTCCCGGTCAGGCTGGGGTCGGCTGCCTGACCCGGCGAAGTGCTGGAGCGCCGTCCGGCTTGCCCGGACAGGCCACGGCACAGAAAAAGGCACCCGCCACAAACGTGCAGACCATGAACGTCCACGCCCGGTCGAAGGCGACCAGGGGCCCGGTCGCAAGCCCGGACGTGAATACGGCGATGGCGATCGAGACGCCCGCAGCGAAGCCGAGCGAGGACCCGGTCCGCAACGCGGCGCTGGCCGTAGCGAACCGGGCCTGTGGAACGTCCCGGAGGCCGAGGGAGGCGAACGTGGCGAACGAGCACGCCACCCCGACGGAGAGGAACATCTGGGCCGGCAGCACGGTAGTCACCCAGGAGGACTCCATGGTCACGTTGAGGAGCAGCCAGCCCGGGCAGCATGCGGCGGAGAGGCAGCCGACCACCACCAGGGTGCGGTGTCCGACCCTGTCGGCCATGGATCCGACCGGGCCCCCCATGAGCGCCGCCATCGCCGGGCCGGGTACGACGCCGAAGCCGGCGGCCAGGGCAGACCAGCCCCACAGCTCCTGGAGGGTCAGGGTGTTAAACAGGATCACGGCGATGAAGGCCGACGAGAAGAAGGTCTGGCCTGCGGCGGCCGACCAGAAGGACCTGATGCGGAACAGGGAGAGGTCCAGCAGCGGGCTGGGATGGGTGGTGGACCGGATGAACAGCACCGTGACCAGCACCAACCCGAGGGCCACCACGCCCAGCGTCCGAACCGAGCCGTAGCCCCACTCCTGTCCCTGCACCACGGCAAGGAGCACCAGGGCGACACCCATGGTTCCCGCAGGGACGCCGACCAGGTCGTAGCCACCCTTGGCATCCGGGTCCCTGGACTCGCGGACGAACCGCGGGGTCAGCACCAGGATGGCCAACCCGATAGGCACGTTCACCAGGAACACCCAGCGCCAGCTCAGGAGGTCGAGCAGGATGGCACCGGCCGAGGGGCCGATGGCCGCGCCGAGCGCTGCAGATGCCCCCCAGATCCCGATCACCAGGGAGCGCCGCTCCGCCGGGAAGTCCGGTAGGACCATCGCGAGGGAAGCCGGGCTGAGTATCGAACCACCGATGCCCTGCACGACGCGTGCCGCTATCAACAGCCCCGGAGTGGGAGCGGCCCCAGACAGGAACGATCCCGCCACGAAGATCGTCACCCCGATCATGAAAAGCTTCCGTCGACCCTTCTGATCAGCCAGGCGACCGGCCAGCAGGAGGAACGAACCGACGGCTATCGAGTACCCGGAGAGTATCCAGGAGAGGCTGGCCTCCGAAGCCCCGAGCTCCCGCCGGATGGTCGGGAAGGCCACGTTCACGATGGATACGTCGATGACCGTGAGAAGCGCGGCCATGGTCGACACGCTCAGGGCTATCCATGCCCGGCGCTCGACCGGTGGCAACCCCTGGTTCGACGACATCCGGACCCCCTGTGGTCCGGGCGACGCTAGGTGGCGGTATCAGCCTGCGACGAAGTGGACCCGCCGTCCAGGCGTGCCTCGAAGAGGGCGTTGGCGACGTCCCAGAGGCGATCGTCCACCGCCCTGAGGTGGCCCATGACGTCGGCCAGCGATACACGGGTGATGAGGCCGGCCTGCAGCGCCACCATGTCGCCGAGCCCGTCCTCGTGTACGGCGTCTATGGCCGCCACGCCGTAGCGGCTGGACAGCACCCGGTCGAAGGCGGTCGGGCTGCCACCGCGCTGCACGTGGCCGAGCACCGTCACACGGGTCTCGTAACCGGTTCGTCGCTCGAGCTCGGTGGCCACGGCCAGGCCGACGCCGCCCAGCCTCTTGTGTCCGAACCGATCCACCTCGGGTTCGGCAAGATCCATGGTGCCGGGTGCGGGCCTGGCCCCTTCGGCGACCACGACGATCGAGGCGTACCGGCCCCTCTCATGGCGTTTCTTTACGATGTCGGCCACCACCTCGATGTCGAACGGGTGCTCGGGCACCAGGGTGACGGTGGCCCCACCGGCCATGCCGGCCCAAGTGGCGATGTGGCCCACGTGGCGACCCATCACCTCGACGACCATGACCCGGTCATGGGACTCGGCCGTGGTGTGGAGCCGGTCGATGGCCTCGGTGGCTATCGACACCGCCGTGTCGAAGCCGAAGGTCTGCTCGGTGCACGGAATGTCATTGTCGATGGTCTTGGGCACCCCGACCACCGGTACGAGGCCCTCGGTATGGGCACGGTGTGCGACCGCCAGCGAGCCTTCGCCACCGATGACGATCAGGGCATCCAGCCCGAGCTCGGCCAGGGTGGCCAGGGCCCGCTCCACCCCGTCGTCGGTCAACCACGGGTGGACCCTTGAGGTGCCGAGCATGGTGCCGCCCCGGGCCAGGTAGCCACGCATGGACTCCACGTCCAGCGACCGCCAGCGCCCATCGATCACCCCGGCCCAGCCGTCGTGGAACCCGACCAGGTCGTGGCGGGCGATGGTGGCCACCGAGTCCTCGGACCCCAGCACCTCGCGGCCCAACGGGTGCCCAGGGAACCGCGCCTCGTAGAGGAGGTCGAACACCACGTCGTCAGGATCGTCGGCCTGGAGGTGGAGTTCCTCCAGGATGACCTGCCGCTCGGTCTCCACGTCGGCGGCCCGCAGGGCAGGCTCGCCGATAACGTCAGCCA
>JAKURY010000031.1 GCA_022452145.1 Acidimicrobiales bacterium
GCGAGAGTGCCAATCCGCCGATCCGCCGGTGCCTCTCCCCGGAGCTGCAGCCACGCCTCGTAGTGCATGCGCAGGCCGCTGGCGCCTACTGGATGGCCGAAGCTCTTGAGTCCTCCGTCCGGGTTGACCGGCAGGTCCCCGTCCAGGGCGAACGTGCCCTCCAGGACCTCCCGCCAGGCCGTTCCCCGCTCGCAGAATCCGAGGTCCTCCATGAGCACCAGCTCGGTGGGCGTGAAGCAGTCGTGGACCTCGGCCATGGCCAGCTCGGCCCGCGGGTCGGTGATGCCGGCCTGGGCGTAGGCGTCGGCGGCCGCCGCGGCGCACTCCGGCAGCGTTGTGAAGTCGAACCCGGGGTCGACCAGCCCGCTGCCGTTGCCGGCCACCAGCGAGAGGGCCTTCACGTACAGCGGTGCGTCGGTGTAGTCGGTCGCCCGGTCGGCCGGGACCACCACGGCCGCGGCGGCCCCGTCCGCCACCCCGGCACAGTCGAACACCGAGAGCCGTCCTGCCACGGCGGCCATCTCGCAGATGGCCTCGGCCGAGGTCTCGCGCCGGAACTGGGCCAGGTCGTTGCGGGCCCCGTTGAAGTGGTTCTTCTCGGCGATCCTGGCCACCACGTAGCGCAACTCGTCGACGTCCACCCCGTAGCGCTCCGCGTAGGCCGGGAGGATGAGGCTGAACATGGCCGCCGCGGTGAGTGTGCGGTTGGTGCCGTCGGTGGGAATCGGAAAGGCGTTGAGGCCCTGGTAGCCGCCGTCCTTGACCTTTTCGGCGCCGATGGCCACCGCCACGTCGTAGGCCCCCGAGGCCACGGCGTAGCAGGCCTGCCGCAGCGCATCGGACCCGGTGGCGCAGAAGTTCTCGACACGGGTCACCGGCTTGTCGTCGAGCCGCAGCGGCGTGGCCAGCGAGATGCCCGAGGCCGAGGACTGCGAGGTGCCGTACCAGTAGGCGTCGATGTCGCCCTTGGCCAGGCCGGCCGACGCCAGGGCCAATCCGTGGGCGTCGATCAGGAGGTCGTCCAGCGAGGAGTCCCAGTGCTCCCGGAACGGTGTGCAGCCCATCCCCACGATCGCCACGCGGTCCCGTATGCCGTGTGAGGCCATGTGAACCCCGTCCCCTCGTACCGGCTCAGCCCCGGAGGGGCCGACCCTTCCAGAAGTAGTTGTGCAGGCCGTCGGATGTGGACAGGCGCCGGAAGGTCATCTCCACTCGGTCGCCGATCGCCACAGCCGAAGGGTCGACATCGGTCAGCTCGATGGGCATCCGGCCACCGCCGTCGAAGTCGACCACGGCGAACACCACCGGCGGGCTGGGCGAGTGGGCCAGCCGATCCACGGTGAAGGTGACGACGCTTCCCACGGCATCGGCCATGGGTGCCGGGTCCATGTCGTCGACGTCGCCACCGGCGATGCCCACCCTCGACGGCGGAAGGTGGGTGATGCCGGTGGTGCGGTCCGTCGAGCCGACGAAGCCGTGCTTCCAGGTGCTCCGGCGCAGGGCGGCAGGCGACGAGGGGCGGTTCGGCTCTGGACGGTTGGCGGGCTGGACCCGGAGCAGGCCACGCCACGCTAGGTAGCGGGTGTAGGCCACATCGGCCCTGTCCCCGATCTGCGCTGCCACCGATCGCTCCGGTCGGCCGGCCGCCAGGGCGTCGGTGGCCCGGAAGAACAGGACCTCGCAGCCGTCGGCCAGCACCACCATGGCGACCACGGCTCCCGGTTTCGCCGTGTCCAGGACGTCGGCCAGCAGCAGGGCAGGATGGGCGGCGCCGGAGTTGCCGACCGTCTCGGACCGATCGTCGGCGATGGCTACGCCGAGGCCCGATGCGGCCTTCCTGGTGGCCCGTCCGTGCAGCCCGACGACGGCTGCCACCGTCACGTCTTCGGTGGTCAGGCCCGTGGCATCCAGGGCGTCAGCCCACGCCCGGTGCACCAGCGGCAGGTAGGCCTGCTCACCGAAGCGGTCCTCCCAGGTCCGTGAGTGGTCGTCGCCCGGGGTGCGCCAGCGGTCGGTGAACTCGGTGGTGGACGTGGCGCCGCCCAGGTACTCGGCCAGCAGCGGGCCGTCCTCGGAGCATCCGGAGAGCACGGCGACAGCGGCGTCCCCGCCACCGCCGTCCTCCGGCCCGGTGGGAAGGCCGACGCGGATGTCGGAGGCCACCACCAGCGTGCGCGCGGCGCCCTCCAGTGCAGTCCGCAGGGCGCCGACGGCGGAGCGCGACGCCCCGCCGAAGTCGAGTGCCGGGACCGATGCGTCTAACCGGAGGGCTGCGTGTATGACCGTGGCGTTGGTCTTGTCCAGGTAGGCCGGGGCGACGGTGGAGAACCACACGGCCTCCGGTCCGGGTCCGGCGACGGCCAGCGCCCGACGGGCCGCCTCCACGCCCATGGTGGTGGTGTCCTCGTCGTACGACGCCACCGAACGGTGCCCGCGCCCGCCACCCGACCCCATGGCCTCGCCGATGGCCGACCGGGCCAGGCGGCTGTACGGCACGTGGGTGCCGTAGGCCAGGATCCCCCTGCTGCCGCTCATGTGCCCATCCTGTTTCCATCTGCCGACTCGGTCCGACGGCCAGATCTGACGGACCGTCAGATATGATCCTAGGCGGTTACCTTCCCGTCACCGACCAACCAGAGCACCGGCACCAGGCATGGACTTCGACTTCTCACCCGACCAGCAGGCCTTCGCTGTCGAGGTCGAGGCGTTCCTGGACGCCAACGACGACCCCGAGGTGTTCGACCCCACGCGGGAGAACATGGCCCAGATCGTCGACACCCCCAAGCGTCGGGCCCTCATGCGCAGGCTCGGCGAGCGGGGCTGGCTCGGTATCACCTGGCCCACCGAGTACGGGGGCCAGGAGGGCGAGGGCGTATACGAGTACATCCTGAACGAGGCCCTGGCCGCCCGGGGCGGCCCCCAGATCGGCAAGGGCGTCGGCATCATCGGCAAGACCCTCATCGCCCACGGATCGGAGTTCCTGAAGGAGGAGTTCCTGCCCAGGATCCTGGCCAACGAGGTCGAGTTCGCGGTCGGCTACAGCGAGCCGGAGGCCGGCTCGGACGCCGCCGCCATGAAGTTGAAGGCCACCGAGACCGACGGCGGTTGGATCCTGAACGGCCAGAAGACGTGGACCACCTCGGCCCACTTCGCCGAGTGGTACTGGGTGGGAGCACGGACCGACCCGGACGCCCCGAAGCACTTCGGCATAACCCTGTTCCTGGTGCCCATGGACCATCCGGGGATAACCGTCCAGGGCATCATGACCATGGGCGACGAGCGGACCAACGACGTGTTCTTCGACGACGTGTTCGTACCCGACGAGTACGTGGTCGGCGAGCTGAACCACGGCTTCAGGTACATATCCCAGGCCCTCGACCTGGAGCGGTTCACCATGTTCACCTTCTCGCCGGTGAAGCAGCGCCTCGACCTGCTGGTCGACCACGTGCGTACCGCCACCAGGGACGGTGGGCTGCTGAAGGACGATCCGAAGGTGCGATCCCGGATCGCCCGACTGGCCACCACGGCCGAGGTGGCCCGCGGCATGGGCCTCCGGGTCGTCGACGCCTCGGCGAAGGCCGAAAAGGAGGGTGGCGCCCCGCCGACCATGGAGTCATCGGAGTACAAGCTGTTCACCACCGAGTTCTCCAAGCGGCTGGCCGACGCATCGATGGACCTCGGCGGACCCGGCACGCAACTGCGGGTCGGCACCGCCGGGGCACCGATGGCCGGGCGGGCGGAGTCCACCTACCGCTACACGGTGCTGGACACCATCGGTGGCGGCACCTCCGAGGTGCAGAAGAACATCATCACCCGACGGGGCCTCGGCCTCCCCAAGAACTTCTAGGCGACGTCACATGCCGGACCGCCCCCTCCTCGACGGGATCACAGTCCTGGACCTCGCCTCGGTGGGGCCAGCCGTACGCGCCTCGCGCTGGCTGGCCGACTGGGGGGCCGACGTGGTCAAGGTCGGTCCCGTCCCGAAGGACGCCGGCGTGCAGATCGTGCCCCCGACCCATGCGTACAGCGCCCACAGGGGCATGCGCCGGGTGCTCCTGGACCTCAGGTCCGACGGCGGCCGGAACGCCTTCCTGCGCCTGGCCACAGCGGTCGACGTGGTCATCGAGAGCTTCCGACCCGGCGTGGTCGACCGCCTCGGCATCGGCTTCGACGACGTCAGGACGGTGAACCCCGGCATCGTCTACTGCTCGACCACCGGCTACGGCCAGACCGGCCCCCGGGCCGACTGGGCCGGGCACGACCTGAACTACCTGGCCGTGGGCGGCTACCTCCACTGTTCGGGACGCGACGGACGCGGCGGCCCGGCACTGCCCGGCGCCACCGTGGCCGACAGCGCCGCCGGTGGGCTCCACGCCGTGGCCGCAATCTGCGCCGCCCTCACGGCCCGGGCCACCACCGGCGAGGGCGCGCACCTGGACGTGTCGATCGCCGACGGCGTGCTCTCGCTGATGTCCCTGGCCGTCGACGAGTTCCTGGCCGAGGGCACCCGGCCGGGGCCCCGCCACGGCCTGCTGACGGGCCGGTACGCCTGGTACGACCTCTACGAGGCCTCGGACGGCGGCTGGCTGGCCGTGGCCGCCATCGAGCCCCGCTTCTTCGCCAACCTCTGCCGGGCGCTGGGTTGCGCGCAGTGGCTGAACCAGCAGCGCGACGACCGTGCCGTCGACCCCATGCGGGCCGACTTCGCCGCCGCGTTCGCCACCCGCACCCGCGACGAGTGGGCCGCCGACCTGGGGCCCGCCGACACCTGCGTCTCGGCCGTCCTGGACATACCCGAGGTGGTGGCTGACGAGCAGTTCGGTGCCCGTGGTGGCTTCACCGAGGTCACCCACCCCACCGCCGGCAACATCCGGCAGGTGGCCGCACCGCTGGCCGGCCAGGTCGATGCCGCCACGCTGCCGGTCCACGACCAGGCGGCCCCCGACACCGACCGGATCCTGGCCCACGCCGGCCTCACCGCCTCCGAACTCCGCGACCTCAGGACCACTGGGGCCATCGCATGAGCGACCCGGTGAACACCCGGGACCCGGCGCCCATTCCCGCCGAGGTGACGGCCCGCATCGACCTGGTCCAGTACGAGGAGGACGGTGGGTTCCCGGTCGAGCAGGGTTACGTCTGGACCACCTGCGCCGCAGTCCAGAACGGCAACCCGCTGTTCTGGGAGGATGACGTGGCCGCAGCCCTCACCGACGGTCCCATCGCACCGGCCACGATGCTCTCCGTCTGGTTCCGACCCCACCACTGGTCGCCGGGCCGCACCGAACCGGCCGTTCCACTGCAAGTCCACTTCGACCTGAAGGAGGACCTGGACCTCCCCGAGGCGATCATCTCGTCGAACACCAACACCTTCCACGAGCCGGTCCGGATCGGAGACCGGGTGCGGTCCCGACAGGTCCTCCGGTCGGTCAGCGAACCTAGAACCACGAAGTTGGGCCGGGGACGGTTCTGGACCATCGACGTGGAGTACCTGAACCAGGACGACGTGGTGGTCGGCGTGGAGTCGTACACGGCCTTCGGCTACCGGCGGCCCGAAGCCGGGGAGGATGCCGACCAGGCCGGGGAGGAGGCCCCGTGAGCGCACCGCACCTGCTCCTCGGCGACGTGGCCGTCGGCGACACGCTGCCTGAGCTGGGCCACGACGTCACAGCCACCACGGTGGTTCTGGGCGCCCTGGCGTCGAGGGACTGGCGCCCCATGCACCACGACCGGGACTTCGCCGTCAACCGGAACGGCACCCGTGACATCTTCCTGAACACCCCCAACCAGGCAGCCTGGTTCGAGCGCTACGTGACCGACTGGACCGGGCCCACCGGACGCCTCGGCCGCATGACCTTCCGCATGAACACCCCGGTGTTCCCCGGAGACCTGATGGAGTTCAGCGCCACGGTCACCCTTGTCGGCACCGACGACGCCGGCTGCGGATGGATCGGCCTGGACGTGGCCCTGATGGTCGGCGACGTGGCCGCCACGACGTGCGCCATCCGCGTGGCCGTACCGGTGGACGGGCAAGACAACCCCTGGTCGCGCCACGGCGACGACTGGCGCCCCTAGGAGAACCGATGGACCTCGCCTTCACCGACGAACAGGGCATGCTCCGCGATGCCGTGCGCGGGTTGTGCAGCGGTGCCACGGAGTCGGTGCGCGGACTGGAGGACGACCCGAAGGGATTCGACGACGGCTTCTGGGACCAGCTGGCGACCATGGGCCTGACAGGCCTGATGCTGGGCGAGGAGCACGGCGGTTCGGCCATGGGCCTGCTGGACGCCGTTGTCGTCTACGAGGAGTTCGGGCGCAGCCTCGTGCCATCGCCCCACCTGGACTCCTCGGTGGTGTCGGCCGGGGTGCTGGCCCTCGCCGGGTCCGCCGAGCAGCAGGCCGACTGGCTACCCGGCATCGCCAGCGGTCGGAGCATCCTGATCCCGGCCTGGCTGGAGCCGGACAACAGTTCGGGGCCGCACGGCATCCGACTCCCGGCCGTCACGGAAGGCGACGAGGTTGTCCTGACCGGCACGAAGCGCCACGTGGCCTTCGCCTCGTCGGCCGACCTGCTCGTCGTGCCGGCCCGGGGCGAAGCGGGGATCGACCTCTACCTGCTGGATCCGACGGCAGACGGGGTGACCCTGACACTCCAGAGGACCGTGGCCGGCGACACCCAGTACCGGGTCGACTTGGACGGCGTCCGGGTGCCGTGCAGCGACCGCATAGGCGCTCCCGGTACCGGTTGGGACACCTGGCACGCCGTGATGCTCGACGCCCTCGTGCTGGTGGCCGCCAGGGCGGTGGGCGCTGCAGAGGCTACGCACGCGCTGACCACCGGGTACGCAAGGGAGCGCCACCAGTTCGGCAAGCCGATCGCCGCCTTCCAGGCGATCAGCCACTCGCTGGCCGACGGCATAACCGCCATCGACGGCGCCCGGGTGCTCGTCCACCGGGCGGCCTGGGCCCGCGACGAGGGTCGGTGCATCGAGGCCCTGGCGCCAATGGCGAAGCTGTTCGCAACCCAGACCTGCCGGGACGTCACCGGCGTGGCCATCCAGGTCCACGGCGGCATGGGGTTCACCCTGGAGTGCGACGCCCAGCTCTACTTCCGACGGGCCAAGTCGTGGCAGCTCAACTGGTTCGACGACGACCACCTCGAGGAGCTGATAGCTCGCCAGATCCTGGACTGAGCCGGCCGGCGACCATCCCCGGCGGGCCTCGACTCGGCGACCCGGGAGGTCCCTGACCTATCCTCCCCAACCCGGCTTCCCGTTGGGACGCCGGGGGAACGAGACGGGGGCACCATGGGCACATCGTGGATCATCGAGGGACAGGTCGACCCGCGTTGGCCCATCAACACCAGGGGCAACGTCGGCGAGGTGTTCCCCGAGGTCCTCACCCCCCTCTCCTACCGGCTGGGCGTGATCGCCGCCGAGAAGGCCTGGCGAGACGCCTACACGGAGTTGGGCGTGGCCCGGAAGGGCGACTTCGCCAGTGACGACCCGGTGATCGTCGGCCTCTACGGCGGCTACGCCTACCTCAACCTCTCGTACCTGCGGATCCTTGGCGTCAGGGCGCCCAGCTCGTCGCCGGAGGCCATCGACGTGGCCTTCTTCGGCGAGGGTGATCCTCCGCCCTACGTGCCCAGGAAGGGCGACAAGAGCCTGCTGTCCACCCTCAAGATCCTGAAGTCCGTCCTGGGGGCGCTGGGGACCAGGTCCATGCCGGCGATGGTCGCCGACAGCTACGGGAAGGCCGACGCCCACCGGGCGCTCTGCCCGGAGCTGGACGCCCCCGACGAGGACCTGCTGGCCTACCTCCACGCCTTCCCTGTCGCCTTCGGACCGGCCTTCCACAACCACATGCTGTCGACGGCGCTGGCCTCGATCGTGACCGGCGTGCTTGCCGACGCCTGCGCCGCCGCCGGCCAACCGGGCCTCGTTACTCACCTGATCGGGTCGGCCGGTGACGTGAAGTCGGCCGAGTACTCCAAGGACCTCTACGCCATCGCCCGGGCCGTGATCGGCCGACCCTCGGTCATGGCGGCCTTCGACGTCGGCGTGGACGGACTGTTGGACCGTGTGGCCGACGACCCGGAGGCGGCCGACTTCCGTGCGCGGTTCGCCGACTTCACGGCCACGCACGGCCATCGGGGACCCAACGACTGGGAGCTCTCCTCGCGCAACTGGGAGAACACCCCGGAGCTGGCCCTGCTGGCCATCGACCGCATGCGCCTGGCCGACTACGACCTGGACCCGGCAGGCCGGTTGGCCGACGACGAGGACCGACGGCAGGCCGCCGTCGACGTCGTGCGCCCACACCTGAAGGTCATGGACAGGAAGAACTTCGACAAGGCCCTGGCAGCCGCTCCGTGGTGGGCCCAGGCCCGCGAGGCCACCCGGGACAGGGCCATCCGCATCGGAGCACCGACCAAGCAGGTCTACCGGGAGCTCGTACGCCGGGCCGCCGGGCGGGGCGGCGACCCCGATCCGGTCAGGGTGGCGCTGTTGGACCCCATCGACGAACTGCCCGGCTACCTCGACGACCCACCGACGCACCTGGCCACGATCGCCGAACGGGGAGCGCTGTTCCGCCGCTACGCCGCCGTCGAGCCGAGGTTCTTCATCACGTCGCAGGACGAGGTGCCCACCATCGAGGAACTGGAGGCCGACCACGCCGCCCGGACCACCGTGCCGACCGCCGTTCCCGGCGACGTCCTGACCGGTGCCTCGGGCTGCCAGGGAGTGGCCCGGGGTCGGGCCCGCGTCGTCATGGACCCGGCCGATGCCATCTACCTGGAACCCGGAGAGGTGCTGGTGGCACCCATCACCGATCCGGCGTGGACCCCGCTCTTCCTGCCCTCGGCAGCCGTGGTGGTCAACGTGGGCGCCCTGATGAGCCACGCCGTGATCGTGTCGCGTGAGCTCGGCATCCCCTGCGTGGTGTCGGTCGAAGAGGCCACCTCCCGGATACCGGACGGGGCGTTGGTCGAGGTGGACGGCACCGCCGGAACTGTGACGGTCCTGGAGGCCTGACGCACCGCCGCCTGGCAATGGTCCCAGAGCCTGAGGCGCTGACCTGCGACGGCGGGGACCGTCAGCCGAGCACCCCGGTTGGACAGGACACCCCGGTACCGCCGATCCCGCAGTAGCCCATGGGGTTCCGGGCCAGGTACTGCTGGTGATGGGCCTCGGCGTAGTAGAACGCGGTCCTGTCGACGACCTCGGTGGTCACCGCAGCGAAGCCCTCCCCGGCCAGCCTGGCCGCGTAGGCGTCGCGGCCGGCCTCGGCGACCGCACGCTGGGCGTCGTCGGCCACGTAGATACCGGACCGGTACTGGGTACCCACATCGTTGCCCTGTCGCATCCCCTGGGTGGGGTCGTGGTTCTCCCAGAAGGTCCGCAGGACGCCCTCGAGGCCGACGACCGTCGGATCGAAGACCACCAGCACCACCTCGTTGTGCCCGGTGAGGCCGGAGCAGACCTCCTCGTAGGTGGGGTTGGGCGTGTGGCCGCCCGAGTAGCCCACGGCGGTGGTCCACACGCCGGGGGCCTCCCAGAACTTCCGCTCAGCGCCCCAGAAGCAACCCATGCCGACGACGACGGTTTCCATCCCGTCCGGGAACGGTGGCACCAGCGGACGCCCGTTGACCACGTGGTCCCCGGGCTCTTCCATGGCCTCGACCCGCCCGGGCAGGGCGTCGCCGGGGTCCGGGATCGTCAGCAGTCGGTGTCCGAAGGCCATGGACGGATGCTACGTCCGGGCCGTCAGATGGTGAAGGCAAGTCGCCCGGCCAGCTGCCTGGCCAGGTCGAGGTCACCCGCCAGCGCCACGCTGCCGTCCTCTATGAGCGGAGCCGGGTCCTTGCGCCCGCCGGTCAGGGCCAGCCAGTCGTGCGACGACAGGGTCAGGGTGGCAGTCGGTTCGGAGTCGAAGGCATCCACCAGCGCGGCCCGTCCGTCCACGGCCACGCGTATGACCGCCTCGACCGGCCCGGTCAGGTTCACCTCCACCCGGCTGCCGTCCGGCGCACCCGCCTTCTTGCCGATTACGTAGCCGGCCACCGTGGTGACCTCGGCGACGGCCATCTCCGCGGGCAGGCCCCCACCCGACGGCTCGTGGCCGAGGGGCTCCCGGCAGTCCTCGAGGTGCAACCACGAGTCGTAGACCCTGACGTGCATGAAGCGCAGGTACGGCACCTCGCCGACCGGCGACCAGCCCACGGCGAGGATCTCCTCGTCTGACATGGCGGCCAGCTCGGCCAACCGTTCGCCGGTGACGGCACGGAACGCCTCCACCACCTCGGGCCCGGACAGCGACCGCATCGACTCGACCCAGCGTTCGTTGCCCTCGCCAGCAGGGTTCCTGACGTGCTCGCCCGACACCTCTACCTCGGGCGCCGAGTGGCCCTGGAGCATCCGCTCGGTGCCCACGATGTGGGCCAGGTTGTCCTGAACGGTCCATCCCGGACACCGGCTGGGCGTCGCCCATTCCCCGTCGGAGAGCCCGGCGGCCCACTCCGACCACTCGGTCCATATCTGCTCCAACCCGCCGAGGATCCGTCCCCGGTCCAACTCGATCTCCACGTGCTTCGTCCTCCTAGGGCGTCGGGTCAGGGGGTTGGGTTGGCCACGGAGCTCCACTCCCGGGCCTCGATGTACGGTCGGAACACCTCGCCTACATCGGCCAGGTCGGCTGCGGTCTTGGGTCGCTGCATCTCGAAGAGGTGTGGGAACTCCAGCCAGCCGACCACCAGGTCCCAGAGCCGGTCGGCGGCATCGCCGGTCGGCGGGTCAATGAGGACAGGACCGAAGAGCTTGCGGGAGTCGTCCTCGTCAACCCCCGGGAAGACCAGGGTCGGTACCCCCCAGCCGCCCATGGAGACGACCCGATCATGGTCGGCCCGGACGTCGTCGTGGGTCGTGGGGTCGTCCAGGGCCTCGTCGACCAGCCCGGGATCCAGATCCATCTCCACGAGGAGCTCGCGGGCCACTTCGGCGCGGTGGGGCTGGCGGCCCTCCACGTGCAGCGCCGTGCCCGACCGCAGGTACCAGGCATCGTTCAGGTCGGGGTGCCGACGCTTCAGGAGCGCACCGATGCGCATCATCGACCACCCGTAGGACCACTCCCTCTCCCACGGGTGCTTCTTGCCCTCGACCCGGTTCACCTCCTCGAGGCTGAAGAACCGCCAGTCCACCTCGAGGCCCTGCCGGTCCCGGACCTCGCGCATCCAGAGGGAGGTCTGGTACGCCCACGGGCAGATCACGTCGAAGTGGAACTCGACCCGGGTCGGTGCTCCGATCGGTGCGTCGGTCATGGCCGGGAGCCTCGCGCAGCCACGGCTGGACGACCCCAGCGGGCGCATCAGCCCGGGTCGGCCAATCGCAGCTCGTGGCGCATCACCTTTCCCAGGGCGTTCCGGGGCAGGACGTCTACGGCAACCACCCTCCTGGGCAGCTTGTAGGAAGCCAGGCGGTCGCGTGCGAAGGCCCGGAGCTCGTCGACCGACGGGCATTCCACGCCATCGGGCGGCACCACCCACGCCACCACCTCCTCGCCCCACTCATCGGACCCGATCCCGGCCACGGCCACCTCGGCCACCGCCGGATGGGCGGCCAGGGCGTCGTCCACCTCACGCGGGTACACGTTGAAGCCACCGGTGATGATCAGGTCCCCGGCCCGGCCGACGATCGAGACGTAGCCGTCGGCGTCCACAGCCCCCAGGTCGCCGGTCCGGAACCAGGCGCCTCCGCCGTCGGAATCCGCCACGAAGGCCTCGTCAGTGGCCTCCGGTCGTTCCCAGTAGCCGGCGAACACGTTGGGTCCCCGGACCAGGATCTCGCCGCTCCCCTCCGCCAGGCGTAGGTCCACCCCCGGCAGGGGGATCCCCACGGCACCGGCGCGACGCTCGCCGTCGAACGGGTTGGACACCAGCATCACCGTCTCGGTCATGCCGTAGCGCTCCAGCACGGCAACGCCTGCCTCGGTGGCCAGTCGACCGTGGAGGGTGGCGGCCAGCGGGGCCGAACCTGCAACACAGAGCCGCAGGGCGCCGAGGTCGGCCACCCGCCAATGGTCGGCCAGGCGGTGGTACATGGTCGGCACGCCGAAGAACATCGAGCAGCGGTGGTCGGCCAGGCCGTCGAACACGGCGTCGGGGTCGAAGCCGGACTGCAGCACCGCCGATCCGCCGGCCAGCAGGGTCCCGTGGAGGCCCACGCCCAGCCCGTGCATGTGGAACAGCGGCAGGCACAACAGGAGGCGGTCGGAGTCGGACCAGCGCCACGCCAGCTGGACGGACAGGGCGCCGGCTAGCAGGTTGGCCTGGGTCAGGACCGCTCCCTTGGGACGTCCGGTGGTGCCCGAGGTGTAGCCGATGACGGCCGGATCATCCGGTGAGTTTCGGTCGAGGACCGCCCGGGCCCCACCGTCCGCCAGGTCCACCGCTGTGCCGGAGACCACCAGGTCCGAATCCAGCGCCGCCAACCTGTCGGCCCAGCCGTCGTGGTCCACGAGGGCGGCCCTCGGGCGGCAGTCGGCGACCACGTGGGAGAGCTCGGCCTCTCGGTACGCGCCGTTGGTCGGCACCACCACCAGCCCGAGTCGCAGGCAGGCGAAGTGGGCCGCAGCCAGGTCGATGCTGGACGGCCCCGAGATGAGCACCCGGTCGCCGGCTTCCAGGCCGACCCCGCCAAGGCGTCCGGCCACGACCTCCGTCAGGTCCAGGAACTCCCCCCGGGAGATCCAGACGGGATGGTCTTCGGCCGCCCGTGACCATGTGCCGTGGAGCAACCGACGATCGGGGTCGCCTGTGAGTCGGCGTACGCAGGCTCCCACCAGAGCGCCAGGTTCGGAAAGTACGAACGCGGCGTCGCCGTCGCCTCCCCCGGCCAGGTGTCCGCTCCAGTGCCTCGGCTGGTCCATCCGCCGGACCGTACCGGCCACCGGAGCCCCGACTTGATCCGGTCCGCCGCCTCAGTCATACTAATGGTATTCATTACTAATGGTCGTCGGTGGACGCCGCTCGACCCGCAACCCAGGAGCACCCATGGAGTTCGGCATCTTCTCGAACGGCTACACCCCCGGACCGGCCGCCCACGACTCCGAGAGCGAGCACATGGAGCTCCTGCGCGAGGCCGAGTACGCCATCCTGGCCGACAAGCACAACTGGAAGTACATCTGGTTCGGCGAGCACCACGGCCTCACCGAGTACAGCCACATGTCCGCCCCAGCCCCAGTCATGGGCTGGGTGGCAGCCCAGACCGACTACATCCACATCGGCTCGGCCATCACCAGCCTGCCGACCAACAAGGAACACCCGGTCCGCATAGCCGAACGGGCCGCCATGCTCGACCATGTCACGAACAACCGGTTCGAGTTCGGAACCGGCCGGGGCGCCGGCAGCCACGAACTCCGCACCTTCAACGTCATGGACCCGAGCGTGACCAAGGCCCAGTGGGACGAGGTCATCCGCGAGATACCCCGCATGTGGGAGCAGAAGGACTACGACTTCGACGGGGAGTTCTTCACCGTGCCGACCCCCCACAACATCCTCCCCAAGCCCTACGGCAAGGGGCACCCGCCGCTCTGGGTGGCCTGCGGCAACCCGCCCACGTTCGCCAAGGCCGGCTCGCTGGGCATCGGCGCCATCGCCTTCAACTTCGAGCCCATCCACAACCTGAGGGGCCGGGTGGAGGCCTACAAGGAGGCCATCCAGGACCCGGTCGAGCAGATCGGCCAGTTCAAGAACGACAACGTGATGATGACCAACGCCTGCATCTGCCTCGAGGACCGCGACGAGGCCCGGGCCGTGGCCAAGGCCAAGGGGCGGGGCTACCTCGTCACCATGGTCAACATGTACCACGACACCATGCCCAAGTCGCCTGGCGCCATCACCTGGCCCGACCCGCCCATGGACCCGGGCTGGACGGACGAGCTCCTGGACCTGGCCATCGACGGTGGCTACATGCTGTGCGGCAACCCCGAGGAGGTCTGCGAGCAGCTGAACCGCTACAGGGAGGTGGGTTGCGACCAGGTGGTGTTCGGGCTCCCCACCGAGGGCCTGACCTACGACCAGACCCTCGAGATGATCGAACTCTTCGGCGACCAGGTCATCCCCGAGCACGACGGCGACCGCACCCACTCCACCGATCGCTACCGGGCCCAGGCCCAGCGCCGATTCCCGGAGTTCCAGTACCCGATCCCCGAGGGCATCGACGTGTCGGTCATCCCGACCACCGCCCTGCTCCCGCTGGCCTAGGCCCGATCAGGCTACGACCGGACACCGGGATCCCCCATGGCCCGCGACGGCACCGAGACCCGGGCCCGGCTCCTGGCCGAGGCCGAGAGCCAGTTCGCCGAGGTCGGAATATGGCAGGCGACCATGGGCGACATCGTCCGGGCCGCCGGCCAGCGGAACGCCTCGGCGCTCACATACCACTTCGGTTCCCGGGAGGGGGTGCTGGACGCCATCCTGGCCGAGCACGGGAATCCCATCGACGCCCACCGGGGCGAGATGTTGTCGATGGTCCACCACGACCCGGACGTCCCGGCCGACATCCGATCGCTGGTCTCGGCCCTGGTCAGGCCGATGACCACCGTCCTGGCAGACTCCCGGGGCAGGCGCTACGTCCGGATCGTGGCCCAGTTGTCCGACCGGTTCCCAGCCTGGCAGGACGTCCCCGAGGGCGTGGACCAGGCCCACCTAACCGACGCCCTGGTCCGGCTGGAGGCCCGGGCCGACGGACCGGATGCCTCGATCCGCACCGCCCGGCTGGTGGCCATGATCCGGCTCATGACCTCCTCGCTGGCCGCCCGGGCCGTGGTCCTGGACTCCGGTACCACCCCGACGCTCGACGACCGGGCCTACGAGGGGGACCTCATCGACGTGCTGGTCGGCGTCCTGACCGCCCCCAGCACCCTCGCGGCCTGAACCGACCGGTACCGTCCGCTGCCGTGCACGTAGTCCTCGTCCGCCACGGCCGTCCGGAGACCGTCATCGACTCCCCCACCGTCGCCGACCCCGGACTCTGCGAGCTGGGTGTCTGGCAGGCCGACCGCCTGGCCGCCTGGCTGGCCTGCGAGGAGATCGACCACGTGGTCACCAGCCCCAAGCAGCGGGCCGTCCAGACCGTCGAGGCGGTGGCCGCGGCCCGGGGGCTCACCCCCGAGGTCGTACACGGCTTCGACGAGATCGACCGCGGGTCCCACACCTACCTCCCCACCGAGCTGCTGCCCACAGAGGGCGGCGCATACTGGGAGAAGATCAGCCAACGGCGCTACGAGGAGATCGGCTGGGACACGCCGGAGGAGTTCCGGAAGCGGGTCGTGGCCGCCTGGGACGCCCTGTGCCGCAACCCGCCCGGTGGACGGGTCCTGGTGGCCTGCCACGGCGGCACCATCCGCACCATCCTGGCCGACGTGGTCGGCAACCCGGCCGCCGGGTTCCGCCTGGACTACGCCTCGATCAGCAGGGTCGAGGTGACGGCCCCCGAAGACCCCGACTGCGGCTCCGACCCGTTCTGCACCATCCTCGGCACGAACGGCACGGGCCACTTCGACGCCGAGCGGACGGCCGAGGTGGGCGCCTTCCGTGGCGCCGAACGGCCCGGGCCGACCACCCCGCGAAGGCCCATGACCGCGTCGTCGGACTGACCAGCCCGACGACGGCCACAAGCGACGCCGGACGACAGGGTGTCAGGTCGTACGACCGTAGAAGGTCTGCACCGCCGAGTCCGAGAGCCCTATCCCGGGCCGGTCGTTGAAGGCAAAGACGACCAGCATGCGGGTCACCACCCCCTCGGTGGGCGTCACCCGGTGCATGGCGTTACGCCCCCGGAACATGACGAGGTCACCCGGCGAGAAGGCCAGGCGGTCCACCTCCACCATCCCGTCGAGTACCTCGGCCACCCGCTCGAACGCCATGTCCCCGGCGTCGGCGTCGCGGACGGCGGGCACGTACTCGAATCGTCCACCAGCGGCGGGGGCCTGCAGCAGCATCGTGACTGCGAACGAGGAGTTGTCGAAGTGCCACCCCAACTCGTGGCCCTCGGCGGCGAAGTGGAGGTTGATGGACGACAGGTCGTCGTCGTAGGGGTGGATGGCCTCGATGCCCAGGACCGAGCACAGGAACGAACGGAACGACCCGTCCTCGTAGACGTCACGGAGGGGCGAGTCGGCGGGGATCTGGTCATCGGCCAACAGCCCCTTGCTGCTGGCCACCTGGCGGTTGAAGGGATGCGTAGCCGGAAGCCCGGGATCCGGTTGCGTCAGGTACACGTTGTGGGTCGACGTCGCGTAGTACGCCTCGTCCTCCCGGTCTGCGGACGCAGCGACGACCTGAGCGACGGCCTCCGACGAGAAGAAGCCATCGAGCACCAGCACGCCGGTCGCGGCAAGCTCCTCACGGCACCGGGACCGGTAGCCCGGATCCTCCAGGGGATGGCGATCCAGCCGGAGGTGCGAACAGCTCATCCGTGCGTCCCTCCACCGATCCGGATCCGACCTGCGGGCATGGTCACGCGATCATCCCCGCTGCTCCCGCCCACCACCGACCGGCACGACGTTCAGGTCCGCTCGAGCAGTTCGGGGCCCAGGTCACCGACCGACGCCGCCCCCACGAGGGCCATGGTGCGTTCGGTCCCCGACCGGAGCAGCCCCAGCACGTGGTCCACACCGGCCTCTCCTGCGGCAGCCAGCGCATAGAGGAACAGCCGGCCGCCCATGGTCGCCGTGGCGCCGGCGGCCACCGCCTTGACGATGTCGCTCCCCCGTCGGATGCCACCATCGCAGATCACCTCGGTCCGGCCCCCGACGGCCCCGGCCACCTCCGCCACCAGGTCGAACGGGGCCGGCGCCCCGTCGAGCTGCCTACCACCGTGGTTCGAGAGGACCACGCCGTCGACGCCGTGCTCCACGGCCAGCACGGCGTCCTCCACGGCCTGGATCCCCTTGACCAGCACGGGTCCGTCCCAGATGGAGCGCAGCCAGGCCACGTCCTTCCACGACAGGCCGTGGTCGAACTGGCTGTTCATGTATGCGGACAGGTCGACCGCCGTCGAACCATCCCCGGGTGCGCCCTCGCCGGCGTCCAAGCCCTCCACGTTGGCGAACCGGATGGGGTCCGAACGCAGGAACCGCCAGGTCCATCCGGGGTGGCGGAGGCCGTCGATGAACGTACCGGGTCCGATCTCGGGCGGCAGGGTGAGGCCCCGCCGGACGTCGCGCTCGCGTCGGCCCAGTACCGCCGTGTCCACGGTGAGGCACAGGGCCTCGAATCCGACGGCAGCCGCCCGGTCCACCATCCGACGGATCAGGTCCCGGTCCCGCCAGGCGTACACCTGGAACCAGAGGCGGGCGTCGGCCCCGGCGACCGCCGCACACTCCTCGATCGACCGGGTCCCCATCGTCGACAGGGTGAACGGGATCCCGGCCCGACCGGCGGCACGGACCACGGCCAACTCGCCGGCCGGATCAGCGATCCGCGTGAAGCCGGTAGGAGCCAGCACCAGGGGGAAGGCCAACGGACGACCCAGCAGGGTCGTCGACGGGTCCAGGTCTCCCAGGCCCCGGAGCACGCGGGGTCGGAAGGTCGTGGCCCGGAACGCGGCCACGTTTCCGGCCAGTGCCACCTCGTCCTCTGCACCCCCGTCGATGTAGTCGAAGACACCGGCCGGCAGCCGACGACGGGCCATGCGGCGCAGGTCCTCGACGTTGGCAGCCGCCCTGAGCCGCCGCACGGTCCGATCCCGCTCGGGGCGACGGAGGCGCACCACGGCCCGCAGTGTCCGGAACACTCCCATGACGCATGGATCAGGCGCTCAGGCGCCCGTCTCCTCGCCCTTCTTGTGCTGGTAGATCTCACTGCAGGTCGGACAGACCGGGTAGCGGTCCGGGTTGCGGCCCGGCACCCATACCTTGCCGCAGAGGGCCACGATCGGCCTACCTGTCACCGCCGACTCCACGATGTCGGCCTTCCGGGCGAAGTGGGCGAAGCGGTCGTGGTCGCCGTCGTCCAGCGTGGGCTGGATGATCGTCTCCGTCGGGGTGGCCGTCTCCAACTCCGAGAGGCGGACGTCCATGACCCGACGGTAGTGCTCGATGGCCCACGCTGGCCTGGACTGGTTTGGCTGATCGGGTTTAGGAGGGGGCCGATACGAACCCAGTGGGCATCTAGCCTCTCCCTGACAACACAGGAGAGGTTTTGCATCTGGTGTCACGCTCTCCGGAGCAGGTCACAGAAAGTAATTACTGAGGCTTGATCTTCCCTGGGTTGACCGGAGAAACCGTCAACCCGAAGGGGTGACCTAGGGGCTCCGGTGTCGCCCCACCCCCCAGGGGGAGGGGTAGCAGACCCTCTCCTTAGTCAGACCTCTCGTCTGCCGTCGAGAAGGAAATGACGGCGGTACATCACCGCCATGACTGCCACTGCTAGCGGGGCAACTGTGAATGCGACGCTGGCGCTCCGGTAGTCGCCGAACACATCACTACCGAGCGAGAAGGCGAGTGCCGCCATCGAGGAGCCCTGAACACTCAGAAAGCCCAGGAAGCCAGTAATTGACCCGAGATATCCGACTCCGAAAAGTGCGGGGAGCAGAGCAGCATTCATGGAGGTCACAGCCCCCATGCTCAGTCCGAGCATCAGGACATAGCCAAGAACCGCCCCGAACGAGATCGCAGAACCCCCGAGGAAGGCCGTAATCGCTACCAGGACGGCAGAAATAGCCGGAAGCC